>RDXA01000094.1 GCA_004292705.1 Sphingomonadales bacterium
CTATGCGCCCGATGGCCGCTGCATCTCGCTGCTGAAGATCCTGCTGACCAACCACTGCATCTTCGATTGCCACTACTGCATCAACCGCAAGAGCTCGAATGTGGCGCGCGCGCGGTTCACGCCTCAAGAGGTCGTCGACCTCACGCTCAATTTCTATCGCCGCAATTATATCGAGGGGCTGTTCCTGTCCTCGGGGATCGTGAAGAGTGCCAACCACACGATGGAGCAGCTGGTCGAAGTCGCGCGGATCCTGCGCGAGGAGCATGACTTTCGCGGCTATATCCACCTCAAGACCATTCCCGAGGCGGATGCCGAGATCATCCATGCCGCCGGGCTCTATGCCGATCGGGTGTCGATCAATGTCGAATTGCCGACCGACAGCGGGCTGACGCGGCTCGCCCCCGACAAGAACGCTGCGCAGATCGAAGGGGCGATGGGCCGGACGAAGGCGCGGATCATCGAGGCCAAGGACGAGCGCAAGCGCTTCCGCCACGCGCCGCGCTTTGCGCCTGCGGGGCAATCGACCCAGATGATCGTCGGCGCGGACGATGCCAATGACACCGCGATCATCGGCAAGGCGAGCCGACTCTATGACAGCTTTGGTCTCAGACGCGTCTATTACAGCGCCTTCTCGCCGATCCCCGATGCTTCCGCCGTATTGCCCTTGAAGCGCCCGCCCTTGCTGCGCGAACACCGGCTGTATCAGTCGGATTGGCTGATGCGCTTCTACGGCTTTGCCCCGCAGGAGGTGGCGGATGCGGCCGAGGCGGATGGCAACCTGCCGCTCGATATCGACCCCAAGCTCGCCTGGGCCCTGAAGTTCCGCGAGAGCTTCCCGGTCGACGTCAACCGCGCACCCAAGGAGCTGCTGTTGCGGGTGCCGGGGCTGGGCACCAAGGCGGTCGCGCGCATCCTTGCCTCGCGGCGGCAACGGACCTTGCGGCTTGACGATATCGCGCGGCTGACCGCCTCGCTCGCCAAGGTGCGCCCCTTCATCTGCACCACCGACTGGCGCCCGACGCTGCTGACCGACCGCGCCGATCTCAGGGGGCTGATCGTGCCGAAGTCGGAACAGCTGGAGCTGTTCTGATGAGCGGACAGGCGCTTCTTGCCCCCCTCCTGCGCGCGGGAGGGGCTGGGGGTGGGCGTGCGAAGCGCCGGGCCGGTAGGCCCACCCCGCTGCGACTAGCGAGCAAGCTCGCAAGTCTCGCTGCCCCTCCCGCAAGCGGGAGGGGGGCAAGATGACTGCCCAAAATCTTTCAGGGCAGCACGTCTCGCTCGGCGCACACTACGCCGTCCACCTGCCTGCGCCCGATGACTTCGCCTTCTGGCGCGAGCGGGCACGGAGGCTTATCCAATGCGATGTGCCGCCTGACCTGGTCTCGTGGATCGAGCCGGGGGGGACGGGTGATCTTTTCGCTGCCGAAAGCCCCTCGCGTGGGGACAGGCGCCCGCCTGTGCCGCCTGCCGAAGTCCCGCCAGTGCGCGCCAGCCAGCGATTCCTGACCATCGCCCGCAGCGCCGCGCTGCATTCCGATCCCGCACGCTTCGGGCTGCTTTACCGCGCACTGTGGCGGCTCCAGCGTAATCCGCGCCTGATGGAGGACAAGGCCGATCCGGAGGTGCGCCGGATCGAGGAGCTCGCCAAATCGGTGCGCCGTGATGCGCACAAGATGCACGCCTTCGTCCGCTTCCGCGAGGTTCAGGAGGAGGACGGCACGCCCCATTTCGTCGCCTGGTTCGAGCCCGATCACCACATCGTCCGCGCCGAGGCCGCCTTCTTCATGCGCCGCTTCGCCAATATGCGCTGGTCGATCCTCACCCCGCGCGGGAGCATCCACTGGGACGGCGAAGTGATGCGCGAAGGCCCGCCTGCGCGCCGCGAGGATGCGCCGGGCGGCGATCCGGTCGAGGCGCTGTGGCGCTCCTACTATGCCTCGATCTTCAATCCGGCGCGATTGAAGGTCGGCGCGATGCTTTCGGAGATGCCGAAGAAATACTGGAAGAACCTGCCCGAGGCCGAACTCATCCCGCAGCTGATCGCCGGGGCGCAGGCGCGCGAGGCGGCGATGGTGGCAGCGGGTGCGCGGGACGAGCGGGCGCGGCCGGGGACGCTCGCCGAAGTCGCGCA
>RDXA01000095.1 GCA_004292705.1 Sphingomonadales bacterium
AGCCGAGCAAGAACGTAAGGCGCCTTTGCTCGTAAAGGGCAATGAGATTTTGATCCAAGACACTTCTCCTTTTGCTTCAGGCGCTTGAGATAGGAAGTGTGGGCTGTGCGAGCAAGTCTTGAACCTATTAAGCTTTCCATTGCTTATGGTCGGCTTATCCAGTCCAACAGCAAGCAAAGCGGGTGGCTAGCGCCACCCGCATAAGTGCTTATTTTTTTTGGAAACCACTGGTCGGGACGAGAGGATTCGAACCTCCGACCCCCACACCCCCAGTGTGATGCGCTACCAGGCTGCGCTACGTCCCGTCACCAGTGGAGCGGGGCCTATAGGGTGGTGGGCCGAGGCTGGCAAGCGGGTTTGGAGGGAAGACGCGGTGTGGCTGTGGTGCATCGCTCAACCCCGCGCGATTGCGGCGCGCTTGCATTGCTGCTAGGCGCGCCCACTTGAACGGCAGGGCGGGCTGCCTCGCCAATCGTTTTCGGGATCCTGACAGGCTTAACCTATGACATTCAATCTTCTCGCTGCTGCCGGGGCGGGTGCTGCTGCTGCCCCGCCTGCATGGATCAGCTTTCTGCCGATCGTCGGCATGATCGCGATTTTCTGGTTCCTGATCATTCGCCCGCAGATGAAGCGGCAGAAGGAACACCAGGAAAAGATCGCGGCGGTCAAGAAGGGCGATCAGGTCGTCACGGCTGGCGGACTGGTGGGCAAGGTGATCAAGGTGGACGAGACCTATGCCGAGCTCGAACTCGGCCCCAATGTCCGGGTCAAGGCGATCAAGGCGACGCTGGGCGACATCATCCCGCCCGCCGGCAAGCCCGCCAACGACTGATCGCGCGGGTGCGTTGCCGCCTGCGACCTTTCCCTTCGCGTGTGAGACACTGACGCAATGCTTGAATTCCCCTTATGGAAAAAGCTCTGGCTGTGGGGGCTGACACTCGCCGCTGCGGTGCTGTCACTGCCTTCGCTGTTCAACGTGGCGGGGCTGGACTGGCCTTCGGCGTTGCCCGATCCGCAGGTCAATCTGGGGCTCGACCTTGCGGGCGGCTCGCACCTGCTGCTCGAAGCCAAGGCCGCCGACGTGCGGGCCCAGCGGCTCGAGAACATGGAGGAGACCGTCCGTCAGCTGATGCGCAATGCCAAGCCGCGCATCCGGATCGGCGATGTTTCGACGGCAGGCGGCGAGCTGTCCTTCATGCTCGAGAACGCCGCCGACATTGATCGTGCGCGCGGGCTGATCGAACCGACCATGCAGGGTCAGACCACGGTGCGCGAGTGGGAGTTGAGCGTGGTCGACGGCCAGCGCATCGTGCTCACGCAGACCGATGCGGGCGTGAACCAGGCGCTTGACGATGCCATGGGGAGCGCCACCGAAGTGGTGCGCCGCCGCATCGATGAACTGGGCACGCGTGAGCCGACGATCATCCGTCAGGGCTCGACCCGTATCGTCGTGCAGGTGCCGGGCCTGCAGGACTCCGATGCGTTGAGGGCGCTGGTCGGCCAGACTGCCCAGCTCGAATTCAAGCTCGTCGATCTCAACGCCCTGCCGAGCAATGTGCAGGCCGGGATCGCACCGGCGGGAAGCGAGATATTTCCCTTCGCCCCGGGCACGCCCGAGCAGGGCGGCTTCGTCGCAGTCCGACGTCTTGGCGGCATCCGCGGTGACAATCTGACAGGCGCGCAGGCCGGGGTGGATCCGCAGACCAACCAGAACGTCGTGACCATTTCGTTCGATGCGCAGGGCGGGGCCAAGTTTGCCAAGCTGACGACCGAGAATGTCGGCAAGCCCTTTGCGATCATCCTTGACGGACAGGTGCTTTCCGCGCCCAATATCAACGAGCCGATCATTGGCGGCAGTGCGCAGATTTCGGGCAGCTTTACGCCGGAAAGCGCCAACAGCCTGGCAATCGCGCTGCGCTCCGGTGCGCTGCCGGTGCCACTTGCGGTGGTCGAGGAACGCACCGTCGGGCCGGACCTCGGAGCGGATTCGATCCGCAAGGGCCTGTTGGCAATGGCAATCGGCAGCATCGCGGTGATCGCGCTGATGGTGGCGACCTATGGCCGCTTCGGGGTCTATGCCACGATTGCGCTGGTGTTCAACGTGTTGATGCTGCTTGGTATCATGGCACTGCGGGTTCACGCTGACCTTGCCGGGGATTGCTGGTTTCGTCATTACCATCGGCGCTGCGGTCGATGCCAACGTGCTCATCAACGAGCGTATCCGGGAAGAACGCGCGCGCGGGCGCAAGGTGATTGCGGCCGTCGAGACCGGCTACAAGGAAGCCAGCCGCGCGATCTGGGACGCGAACCTGACCAACGTCATTTCCGGGGTCGCGCTGTTTGCCTTCGGCTCGGGGCCGGTCAAGGGCTTTGCCGTGGTGCTGGTAATCGGCATTGTCACCTCGGTCTTCACCGGCGTGACTCTGACCCGCATGTTCGTCGCCGGGTGGCTGCGCAAGGCGCGCCCCAACGACATCACGATTTGAGGAGCGTAGCGTCATGAAACTCCTGAAGCTCGTCCCTGACAATACCAACATCAAGTTCCTGAAGCTGCGCGTGCCTTTCTTCGTGCTCAGTCTG
>RDXA01000096.1 GCA_004292705.1 Sphingomonadales bacterium
AGGTCGGCCCCGCGCAGCTGCTGGGCGAGGCGATGTGCTGCATTCTCGCCGATGCGCCCGCCCTCGAAGCGCTCCTCGCCGCGGAACAGGATCCCGCCGAGGAAGGTGCCCGTGCACAGCACCAAATGTTTCACGTGAAACATTGTGCCGTCGGCCAGCTCCAGCCCGGCGACGCGCCCGCCTTCGAGCACGAGCGCGGCCGCCTCGCCCTGCACCAGCGTAAGGTTCGGCTGCGCGCGTACCGACTTCTGCACCGCCGCCTTGAAGCGCACCCGGTCGGCCTGCACCCGCGGGCCCCACACCGCGCTGCCCTTGGAGCGGTTGAGCATCCGGTAATGGATCGCGCCAGCATCCGCCGCCCGCCCAATCACCCCATCAAGCGCATCGACTTCGCGCACAAGATGACCCTTGCCCAAGCCCCCGATCGCCGGATTGCAGCTCATCGCCCCGATAGCGGCGAGATCGAAGCTCACCAGAGCAGTGCGCGCACCCATGCGGGCCGCCGCGCAGGCAGCCTCCACCCCGGCGTGACCGCCGCCGATGACGAGGACATCGAAGGAATGCATGACAGCGCAAATACGGCCTGCGGGCCAAATCGTCAAAGCGGATTCACGCCGCGGCGGGCGGCCAGAAGTGTTTCATGTGAAACATTACTTCCCGATGCAGAAGCGTCCGAACAGCGTGTCGAGCATATCCTCGGTGGTCGCCCGCCCGATCAGCCTGTCAAAGGCGAGGCGCGTGCGCCGAAGCTCCTCCGCGACCAACAACGGATCAGAAACACGCTTCGCAGCCGCGAGCGCTGCGGCTGCCTCGGAAAGCAATGCGTGCTGTCTGGCGTTGAGCGCCGCTTCCCCCGGCTTGGGAAGAGCATCGCTGGCTGCGTCCACCAGCGTTGTCTTCAACGAGGCAACCCCTTCACCCGTCACAGCCGAAAGCACAAAGCACGCATCGGGCTTAGGGACAAAGCCTTCGCGATCAGCTTGGGCGGCAATCTCCCACGCATCAGGCGGCCCCTCGCCTGCCGTCCCGAGCCACAGCACCACATCGGCACGCGCCAGTTGGGCCTCGGCACGGGCGATGCCAATGGCTTCGATGGCATCTGCAGCGCCCTCGCGCAGCCCGGCTGTATCGACGAAGGTAAACGGCACCCCGGCAATCGCGACGCTGCGCTCGATCACATCACGGGTCGTCCCCGCGATCGGCGAGGTGATCGCCGCCTCACTATCTACCAGCGCGTTGAACAGCGTCGACTTGCCCACATTGGGTGGTCCTGCCAGCACGACGCGAAAGCCTTCCCCCAGCCGCTCGGAGCGTGGGCGAGCCAACCATTCGCCAAGTTCCCCGCATAGCGACGCAATGTTCCACGTGAAACATTCGGGCAGATCCGAGGAATCCTCCTCATCGGAAAAATCAAGGACGCCCTCAACCTCCGCCGACAAGCCAAGCACTTGTTCGCGCCAGCCCTCGATCTGCCGCGACAATGCGCCGCCAGCATTGACCAGGGCGGCGGCGCGGGACAACTCAGTCTCGGCGGAGAGCAGGTCAGCCAGCCCCTCGGCCTCGGCCAAGTCGATCCGGCCATTGGCGAAGGCACGCCGGGTGAACTCGCCGGGCTCGGCGCGGCGCAGGCCGGGAAGCACAGCGAGCGCCCCATCCACCGCCGCAATTACCGCGCGACCGCCGTGGCAGTGGAATTCGGCCAGATCCTCGCCAGTCACGGTGTTGGGTCCGGGGAACCACAGCACCAGTGCCTCATCAAGCAAAGCGCCCTCGGCATTGCGCAGCCGTGCCAATGAGGCGCGGCGCGGCGACGGCACCCGCCCTGCGAGTGCTGCAAGTGCAGCCTTGGCCTGCGGGCCGGACACACGGATCACGCCCACACCCGCAGGCGGCACGCCGCTCGATAGCCCACAAAATTCTGAAACAGCTTCAGCCCCATTTGCCCCATCGGCGCGAGCGCCTGCGCGTACTCTGCCATCTGCGCCGGGTTCGAGACACCTCTCATTGCCTTGGTGATATTGTCGACATAAACCGAATTGGCCGCCGATACATCCGGCAGGCCAAGGAAGCTGCGCGCCTCTTCCGGGGTGCAATCGACTTCGATGGTGATCTTCATCAGCGTGTCTCCTCCCTCGTTCATTTGCGCTTGGCAGGCGGCCAAGGCAAGCGATAGACCGCTGGCAATGCCGCAATCAGGAGAGACACCCGTCATGACCCTCAATGCCACCATCCCCACGCTGGACGGGGACGCCAGCTTCGGCGCCTATGTCGCGCAGCCGGAAGGCACACCGCGCGCGGCGATCATCGTCATTCAGGAGATCTTCGGAGTGAATCCGGGCATTCGTCAAAAGTGCGACAAACTGGCGGCAGAAGGGTATGTCGCGGTGGCACCCGATCTGTTCTGGAAGCTCCAGCCCGCAACCTCGCTCGATCCCGATATCGAGGCCGAATTCCACACCGCGCTCGACCTCATGGGCAAGTTCGACCAGGACACGGGCATCCGCGATATCGAAGCAACGATCCACCACATCCGCCGCACATTGGGCGTCGCCAAGGTCGGTTGCGTCGGATATTGTCTGGGCGGGCGGCTTGCGTTCATGACCGCAGCTCGCACCGATATCGATGCATCTGTGGGCTATTATGGCGTTGGGATCGACGGACTGCTGCATGAAAAGCATGCCATAGCCCACCCGCTAATGCTGCACATTCCGACGGAAGACGGATTTGTTCCACGTGAAACACAAGCGGCAATGCATGAAGGCCTGGACGATCACCCGCGGGTGACACTCTACGACTACGACGGTCTCGACCACGGCTTCGCCACTGAGACAGGCCAGCGCCGGAACGAAGCCGCTGCCAACCTCGCCGACAGCCGAACTGCCGCCTTCTTCGCGGAGTACCTCGGATGAGCCCCGCCCATACCGGCCTCGCCCGCTGGCATGCTTATATGGAGAGCGGCGGCGATCCTGCTATGCTCTCCACCTTGCTGGCCGATGATGCGGTGTTCCATTCCCCCGTGGTGCACACTCCCCAAGTGGGAAAGCCGGTGGTTATGGCCTATCTTCTTGCCGCTGCGCAGGTGCTGGGGAACGAGACCTTCCACTATGTCCGCGAACTATGCGACGATGACGAGATTATGCTCGAATTCGTCACCGAGATGGACGGGGTGAGCGTCAACGGCGTGGACATTATCCGCTTCAACGCAAATGCGCAGATCACCGACTTCAAGGTGATGGTGCGCCCGCTGAAAGCGATCAACAAGGTCTGGGAGATGATGGGCGCGCAGTTGGCGGCGGCGAAGGCCTAATTCAGCACCGCGAAATTGACGATCATCTTGCGCACCTCAGGATCGAGGCCTTGCGGCAGGTCACGCTCGAGCATTTCGCGGCGGGCCGCGATGCTTTCCGCGATCATCACCCGCTTCATTGCCCAGTCGGGACAGGTGCGTTTTTCAATCGCGCGTCGATCAAGCACCGACACGCCGCTGTGGCGCGGATCGGCTGTGATGGTTTCCATCAAGCCGGCCACTTCGCCGTCTTCGCCTTCGAGCAGCTGGAGGAAATTGCGACCGTTGAACAGAAGCAAACCCGTGATCCCACGCAGCGGATTGTTGCGCGCGCTGGTAGCGAGGATCGAATCCACTTCCTCGCGCGGCAGCGTCGGCGCGGTGCTGATGTAAAGGTACTGGCTGAGCACTGTTCCCGTCCGTCGCTTGCGGCCCGACCCCCCGGCCCGTTGATCTTGTGCGTTCCTATTGATTCATCGTCGCGAAGAAATCCTCGTTGGTCTTCGAGTCCTTCATCTTGTCGAGCAGGAATTCCATCGCATCTACGGTGCCCATCTGCATCAGGATGCGGCGCAGCACCCACATCTTGCTGAGGTTGTCCTTCTGCACCAGCAGCTCTTCCTTGCGGGTGCCGGACTTG
>RDXA01000397.1 GCA_004292705.1 Sphingomonadales bacterium
TGGAAGCCAGCCAGGCCGCCTTCGCGCGGGTCAGCTCGCTGTCGCTGTTCGACGCGCTGCGCTGATCCCCTGCCTTCAAGGAGTAGTTCCCTGTGTTCGTAGCTATCGGAATTGTCGTGCTGCTGGCCATGGTGTTCGGCGGGTTCATGCTGGCCGGAGGCGCCATGGGCCCGGTGCTGGCGGCGCTGCCGTTCGAATTCATGATGATCGGCGGCGCGGCGGTGGGCGCGACCGTGATCGGCAACTCGATGCACGAGATCAAGCTGCTGGGCGGGGCGATGGGGCGCATCTTCAAGGGGCCGAAATACACCGACGAGGATCACATCGACGCGATCGCGCTGACATCCAAGCTGATGAAGCTGCTGCGGTCCGAAGGCGCAGTGGCGCTGGAAAGCCATGTCAACGAGCCGGGCTCTTCGACCATCTTCAGCGAATATCCGCGCCTCCAGGCCGATCCGGTCGTCACGGCAATGATCTGCGACCCGCTGACGCTGATGGTGGTGTCCTCCGGCACGCTCGATACCCATGCGGTGGAGGAGGTGATCGACAACGCCATCAAGACCCAGCTGCACGAGATGGACGAGCCTGCGCACATGATCCAGTCGCTCGCCGACGCGCTGCCGGCGCTGGGGATCGTCGCGGCGGTGCTGGGGATCATCAAGACCATGGGCGCGATCGACCAGCCCCCGGCGGTGCTGGGCAAGATGATCGGTTCGGCGCTGGTGGGGACGTTCCTCGGGGTGCTGCTCGCCTATGGCTTTGCCGGGCCGCTGGGATCGCGGCTGAAGCAGATCAACATCCATGACCAGCAGATCTTCCATTCGATCAAGCAGGTCATCATCGCGAGCCTGCACGGCTATCCGCAGCCGCTGGTGCTGGAAGCGGCGCGTTCGGGCCTGCCGCCTGCGCACCGTCCCAAGCTTACCGATCTGCTCGACATGATGCGCGGGCGCTAAGATGGCGCTGTCCGATCCCACCCAGTCGGGCGAAGGCGCGGCGGCCGCGATCCCGGCGCCGATCATCGTCAAGAAGGTCACCATCGTCGAGGGCGGGCACCACGGCGGGGCGTGGAAGGTCGCCTATGCCGACTTCGTCACCGCGATGATGGCCTTCTTCCTGCTGCTGTGGCTGCTTGGCGCTACGGAAGAGAAGCAGCGCAAGGGGATCGCCGACTATTTCGCCCCGACGCTGGTGAAGATGCGGCAGGAAAGCGCCGGATCGGACGGGCTGCTGGGCGGCAGTTCGATAACCGATGCGGATAATTATCCCAATGCCATGGGCCAAACCGGCACGCGCTCGATCACCATCCCGCGCGGCGTCACCGGCGGGCCGGTGGAAGGCGGCGGGCGCGGCGAGCTGGATTCCGAAAAGCTCAAGGAGCTGCGCGACACAATCGAGAAGAAGCTCGTCCAGCGCCGCCAGCTCTCGCACCTCGCGCGGCAGGTGCGGGTGATGCGCGCGCCCGAGGGCATCCGCATCGATCTGGTCGACGATGCCGATTTCGCGATGTTCGAGCTCGGCACCACGATCCTCACACAGGAGGCGCGCGGGCTGCTGGAGGTGATGGCGGAGACGCTGAGGGACGAGAGCGCCCCGCTGATCCTGCGCGGCCATACGGATTCGCTGCCGTGGCGCGGCGGGATGACGGTGAACAACTGGTCGCTTTCCACCGGCCGTGCCGAGGCCACGCGCCAGGCGCTGGTGCTGGCCGGGCTGCCGCAGCAGCGCTTCGCCCGGATCGAAGGTGTCGCCGACACCGAGCCGCTGGTGGGGGACAACCCGGCCGATCCGCGCAATCGCCGCATCTCCCTGCTGCTGCTCGAAGCGCGAAGCGTGGCGGCTACGTTAGGCTCCGGCACTTCTCGGCGCGGTCCGCAGGTTAACCGCATGTAGAAATTTCTGCGCCAATAAGGTCGGGCAGCGCCAAATCCTCCCGCAGAGCCTTGCATGGGTGTGACGACACACGGCAGGCCGCTGGAGGAATGTCGGATCATTGCAAGGCAGATTGGCATGAACGAACTCAGGGTTTCCAGCGATACGTCCGCGTTTGAAGTGCCTGCTGTCCTGAACGGGACAGGCAGGCTCGCGGATGATTGCCTCCGTCAGGTGCTGACGATGATGGATACCTATGGTCTGGTCGTCCTGACCAACCTCCTGTCGGATGCGGAAGCGGATTTTGGCCTCGAACTGATGCGCCAGACGATTGACGATCCGGAACGCAGCAAGTGCGCCTTCGCCAGCGAGACGGACAACCGCTATCGGCGCCGCGACTTTTGCTCGCTTCCTTCGACCCCACCCGTGACGGGCTTCGCGGCCATGCTGTGCCAACGTCTCGAGGGGGTCTATACCGAGTATTGCGGCCGGTCGCGCCCCCTGCTGGAAGTGGCTACATTCACCAGCTATCTGGGGTCATCGCATCAATATGTTCACCGCGATCCCAGCGGCGTCATCAGCCTGTTTGCGGCGGTGGAAGATGTCTCGGAGCAGCAGGGCGGGACGGTGTTCGTGCCGGGCACGCACCTCTATGGCGGCGTCGGAAACACCCATGGCGGCACCGCCGAAGAGCTGATGGAACTGTTCCGCATACAAAGTAACTATCGGATCCTGTGGCACAACCTGAAAAAGCTGTGGTGGATGCGCAAGAACGACACGGCACCACTCGCGCCCGGTGAATTTCTTGATCGGGTGTTCTCGACCAAGTGGGATCAACACCAGCCAAATCTGCTGCGTTTTGTGCTGGGCAAGAATTCCCAGTTCAGTCTCCGGATGCTCGGACCGCGCACCTTGTGGAAGCTCTATCGCCAGCGTGAGGCGCTCGGGCAGCTGTTTCAACTGGTCCAGACGGCACCCCGCAAGGGAACGGTCATTCTCTACCGCAGTGATCTGCTGCATGCCGGACCCGACAACCGATCGCCCCATCCTCGGCGCTTTTTCGGCATGAGCATCGCGCGGGACATCATCGAAACCAAATACTGGCATGACGGGTATTCGCCGCATCCCACATTGATGGCTCAAGCCGTGACTCTTGGCGACCTTCTGGAAAATCGTGCCCTGGACGGCACGATCCACCATGCTGAGACACAATCGGAGCGCGCCAGCGAACTGGTTCCGAATTTCTAGCAACCACTGACCGCCCGCTGGCACACGAAAAGCCCGGAGCCTTGCAGCTCCGGGCCTCGCGTACTGCCCTGCGGGGGACAGGGCAGGCCGCAGGTGAATTACCGCAGCAGCGACAGCACGTTCTGCTGCGACTGGTTGGCCTGCGCCAGCATCGCGGTCGAAGCCTGGCCGAGGATCTGCGCCTTGGCGAGCGCGGTGGTTTCCACCGAGTAATCGGTGTCCTCGATCCGCGAACGCGCGTCCGACAGGTTGGTCGAGACATTGGTGAGGTTGTTCACCGCCGACTGGAGGCGGTTCTGGCCCGCACCCAGCGTGGCGCGCGCGCTGTTGATCGAATCGAGTTCGGTATCGACCGTGCCGACCAGCGTGTTGGCTGCCGTCGCGGTCGAAACGTCATAGGAACCCGCCGCACCGCCGCTCGCCGCCAGCGTGGTCAGGTCGGCCATGGTCAGGTCGACCGTGTCGGCGCCGTTCGGGCCGGCCTGCACGGTCACGGTGGCGGTGGTGCCGTCGAACAGGGCCACGCCGTTGAATTCGCTGTTGGTGATGACCTGATCGATCTGCGCGGTCAGCTCGTCGACTTCGACCTGCATGTAAGCGCGGTCGGTGGCGTCCTGATAGGTGCCCGAGGCCGACTGCACCGCCAGTTCGCGAACGCGCTGGAGCATGTTGGTCACTTCGTTGAGCGCACCCTCGGCGGTCTGGGCAAGGCTGATGCCGTCATTGGCGTTGCGGATGCCCTGCTGCATGCCGCGGATCTGCGAGGTCATCGAGGTGGCGATGGCGAGGCCGGCGGCATCGTCAGCGGCGCTGTTGATGCGCTTGCCCGACGACAGGCGCTCCATCGCGGTGCCGAGCATCTTGCCCGCGGCGACCGCCGCGTTGCTGGCGCGCAGGGCCGAGGTGTTGGTGTTGATCACGTTCATTGGTCAAGCTCCTGAATGTTCAGGCAGGACGAACAGGCCCGTCGCTGCTGGCCTATAGAGCGGCGCTTGTCCGGGATGTTTAAGTGCGGAAAAAGATCATTGAAAAACATTATGATGAGTGCCTCATACCGAAAAGACATCTGGCCCTGAAGAGGCCTTTGTCCCGCCCGGCCCGGGTGTCCCTCACGGGCCACATAGGGGAAGCTACGGGGGCTTAAATTTGCCTCGCGTCCAGCCTGTCTGCGGCAGAGCTTTGCCACACACGCAGCAATGTAACGGCAACAGGGGTTAGCATGATGGAACCGGCGATCGGCGCGGCGCGGGGCGCAAGGCCAGCGGGCGCGCATGATATCCTGATCGGCATGACGGTACCGTTGATGGGAGGGCCTTGGCAGCGTGACAGGATCATACTGGGCGATACCTTGCGCGAACCGATGGCCGCCGCCATCGCGCGTGGCGGAAAGATCGCGATTGCCCTGACCCATGCCGAAATGCCGATGCTGACGCGGTCGGGGGCAAACCGGATCACACTCGCCTATGATCCGGCGGCCCCCGAAGCCGCGTGCCCGGCGTTGATCGCGGCCTCGGCGCAAGGCGGTTGGCCGGTGGCGGGCGATCCGCAAACCCTCGCGCTGCTGACGCTGGCCGAGCGGATCGCGGCGAGCAATATCCCCGTGCTGCTCGAAGGGCCGACCGGCACCGGCAAGGAAGTGCTGGCGCGCTTCGTCCACAATCTCTCGGCCCGCGCGGCTGGCCCCTTCGTGGCGGTCAATTGCGCCGCCATGCCCGAAGCGATGCTCGAGGCGCTGCTGTTCGGCCACAAGAAAGGGGCCTTCACCGGCGCGGCCGAGGCGGGCGAGGGGCTGTTCCGCGCGGCGGACGGCGGCACGCTGCTGCTCGACGAGATCGGCGAACTGCCGCTGGCACTGCAATCGAAGATGCTGCGGGCGTTGCAGGAGGGCGAGGTGCTGCCCCTCGGCGCTACCCGCCCGGTCAAGGTCGATGTGCGGATCATCGCCGCCACCAACCGCGATCTCGCGGCTGAAGCCAGCGCCGGACGGTTCCGCGAAGATCTGCTCTATCGCCTCAACGTTTTCCCGCTGCGCCTGTCTGCCCTGCGCGACCGGGCAGGCGACATCGCCCCGCTCGCCTTTGCGATGTTGCTGCGCCACGCGGGCGCGCCTGGCCTGCCGGGCTGGATCGCGCGCGAGGCGCTCGCCCTGCTTGAGAGCCACGCCTGGCCGGGCAATGTCCGCGAGCTGGAGAATGTGATCCGGCGTGCGCTGCTGCTGGCGGACGGTGCGGCGGTGATCGGGCCGGAGCACATCATCTTCGATACCGCTGTGCGCCCCGTGTCCGAGGCGGTGCCATTGCTGACCCGGATCACCGCCCCGCGCTCGCTCTCCGATGTCGCCTTCGCGTCCGAAGCGCGCGCGATCCTCGACACTCTGAGCCGCCATGGCGGCAACCGCGCAGCGACCGCGCGCACGCTCGGCATTTCGGAGCGCACGCTGCGCTACCGCCTCGCCTCGATGCGCGGGGCGGGGATGCTGGCGGCAGGAGGCGCGGCATGAATCCGGTTGGTCGCACCACTTTCGGCGTCGAGGATGTGATGGCTCTGCGCAGCCAGGTGCTCGCCCGCAGCAGTGCCCTGCGCGATGTGCGCAGCGCGAGCGAGGCGGGGCGCGCTTTTGCTCCGCCTCAGGCCCCCGGCGCAGGCTTTGCCAGCACGCTGGAAACCGCGCTCCAGCAGGTCAGCGCGGTGCAGGAACATTCGAGCGCGATGCAGGTCGCCTATGAACGCGGGGCTGTGACCGACATCGCGCAGGTCATGCTGGCGCGGCAGGAAGCCGGTGTCGCCTTCGAGGCCACGCTGCAAGTGCGCAACAAGTTGCTCACCGCCTATCAAGACATCATGCGGATGGGGGGCTAATCGATGGCTGACGCTTTGCCAGTCCCCGCCGATCCGGCTGGCCTGCCCGCTGCTCAGAGCGGCTGGCGCGCTATGCTGCCACCGCCGTTGCAGGGCTTCGCCAGCCAGCCCGCGCTGGCCCGCGCATTGCCTGCGCTGGCGGGGCTGGGCGCGGTCGCGGCGGCCGGGGCCTTGTGGATGACCCTCGCCTCCGGCCCCGACCGGGTGCTCTACACCAGCCTCAGCGATGCCGACCGCGCCAAGGTTGTCGAAACGCTGGAAGCGGGCGGGATCGCCTATGCCATCGACAGCGGCACCGGCGCGCTTTCGGTGGCGGAGGAAGACCTCTACCGCGCCAGGATGCTGGTCGCCAGCGACGCCGGGATTGCCGCGCCCGAGGGAGCGGAGGCGATGCTGGACGCGATGCCGCTCGGCACCTCGCGCACGCTGGAGGGCGAACGCCTGCTCCTCGCGCGGGAACGCGAACTGATGCTGACGATACGCGAGATCGACGGGATCGAAAGCGTGCGCGTCCACCTCGCCACGCCCGAGCGCTCAGTGTTCGTGCGCGAGAACAACGCGCCCAGCGCCTCGGTGATGGTGCGGTTGGTCAGCGGGCGCAGTCTGTCGCCCGATCAAGTCGGGGCAATCGTCAATCTCGTGGCAGGTTCGGTGCCGGGCCTCAGCGCTGATGCGGTGCGGGTGGTTGATCAGAATGGCCGCCTGCTGTCCGACCCGCGCGATCCGGCGGGCGAAGGGCTGACGTTGCAGCGCGAGCACGAGGCCAAGCTCGCCCAGCAGATCGACGCGCTGCTGCTGCCCTTGCTGGGTGAAGGCAATTTCAGTGCGCAGGTTCAGGTTGAACTCGACACAAGCGAAGTCACCACCGCGCGCGAGACCTACGAGAAGGAAGGCGCGATCCGGGCCGAAAGCGCGCGCAATGCGCAGCGCACCGGGGCCGCGCCCGTGGGCGGCATGCCGGGGGTTCCCGCCAACACCCCGCCCCCGCAGGCGCAACTCGTCGACGGCGCGCCCAATCCTGCCCCGCCCGCAACGGGGGGAACTACCGACACCGAAACCGCGACCGACCGTTCCTATGAACTGGGCCGCGAGGTTGCCGTGACCACCGCCGGGCCGGGGGCGCTGAAGAAGCTCTCGGTTGCGGTCGCGGTGAGTGATGCCGCGCTGAAGGCTGCTGCCCCCCTCACCCGCCAGCAATTGCAGGCGCTGGTGAGCGCCGCCGTGGGCGCTAACCCCCGGCGCGGCGACATGGTGCAGGTGGTGGCGAGCACGTTCGAGCCCGCCGATCTTGCGCCGCCCGCCTTTTACGAAGAGCCGTGGTTTGCGATGCTGGTGCGTTACGGCACGGCGCTGATTGCGGTGCTGCTGGTGCTGTTGTTCGCAGTGCGCCCGCTGATCGGCAAGCTGAAGGGCAAGGTCGAGCCCGCCGCTGCCAGCACCGCCATCGACGATGCGTTGCCCGTCGGCACGGACGATGATGGCGAGACTGCCGCGGCAGCTGCAGGCACGCCGCTTGCCGATCTTCCCCGCCAGGTCGAACTCGCCCGGCGGATCGCGGCCAGCCAGCCCGAACGCGCCGTCGAGGCGTTGCAGCGGATGCTGGAAGGCCCCGAGCGGAACGGGCCGGAGACCGGATCGGCATGATTCCCGAAACCGCTCTCGCCTCCACAGCGTCCGCCGCGCTGCCCAGCCGGGTCGATCGGGCGGCGGTATTCCTGATGCTGCTGGATGAAGCGGAGGCCGCCAGCCTGATTGCCCGCCTCAGCCCGGCCGAACTTGAAAAGCTGGGTGCCGCGATGATGGCGCTTGGCGAGATCGAAACGCCGCATATGGCCGAAGCCATCGCCGATTTCGCAGGCGAGGCGGCGCGCGAGATGCTGCCCCGGCGCGGGCGGAGTGATCGGGTGCGCAGCCTGCTCGACAAGGCGCTGGGACCGGCGCGCGCGGACAGCATGATGCAGCGGATCGAACCGGGGGCGAACCCACGCAGCATCGAACTCGCGCAATGGCTCGCGCCGGGCGTGCTCGCGCGGCTGATCCTGGACGAACACCCGCAGGTGATCGCCGCGCTGCTTCTGCTGATCGATCCCGAACCCGCGGCCGAAGTGCTGGCGATGCTGCCGTTCGATCTGCAAACGCTGGTGGTGGAACGGGTGGCAAAAAGCGGGGCTATCTCCGCCACCGCCATCAGCACCATCGACAAGATGCTGACCCAGCGCATCGCCGCCACCTTTGGCACCGCGCCGCTGATGCTGGGAGGCCCGCGCGAGGCGGCGAACCTCATCAACCGCGCGGCAGGCGAAATGCGCAACACCGTGCTCCCCGCCATCGCCGAGCGCGATGCGCCGCTGGCCGACAAGATCGAGGAGGAGCTGTTCACCTTCGAGATGCTGTTCGTGCTCGATCCGATGTCGATGGGCAGGCTGCTGCGCGATGTCGACAACGCAAGGTTGGTCGATGCCCTCAAGGGCCTGAGGGAACCCGACCGCGCGCCTTTCTTCGCCGCCATGTCGAGCCGCGCGGCGGACGGTGTGCGCGACGAGATCGAACTGCGCGGACGTCTGGCAAAGAGCGAGGTTGCCGCCGCGCAGAAGGCGATTGTCGAGATTGCCCGCGGGCTTGCCGATGCCGGCGAAATCGTGATCGGAAGCGGCAGTGGCGAATTCGTCTGACTGGCTCGGCGCGCTGGTCGCCGCGCCCGCGCCTGACCTTGCCGGTGACACCGCCCCGGGCTGGCTGGCGCTGCTGGGCGAAGCGGACGGCTCGCCGTTCCGCGAGGCCGCGCTGTTCGCCGTGGCCGAGGAGCCCGCACCGCCCGCGCCTGCCCCCACGCCTGATGAAGCCGCATCCGACCTTCACGCCGAAGCGCTCGCCCGCGCCTATGCTGAGGGCGAGGCCGCAGGCCGCGCTGCCGCTGCTGCCGAGGCCGAAGCGCTGGCGACACGTCAACGCGCGCTGCGCCTCGCCTTCCGCTCGCTCGATGAAGCTGCGCTCGGCGTGCTCGCCGATGATCTGGCCGCAACCGTGCTCCACCTTTGCGACAGCGTGCTGGTCGAGGCCGCGCGCGATCCCGATGCCCTGCGCGAACGCTGCATCGCCGCCGCCTGCCGGATCGGCGGGGCGGCTGACCGTCTGGTGCTCCATCTCCACCCCGATGACATTGCCCTGCTGGGTGCAGACGCGCTCGACGGGATGCGCTGCGTGCCAGACCTGGCGCTCCAACCCGGAAGCCTCGTGATCGAGGGGGGCGAGGGCACGATCAGCGACGGCCCCGCCGAATGGCGCCGCGCTATTGCCACTGCGGTGCGCGGATGATCGCCGAATTGCAGCTCGATCTGGCGCGGATGCGCTCTACCCCCGTCTCCGCCGGGCCGGTGCTGACCGGGCGCGTGGTCGCCTGCGATGGCGGGCTGATCGAGGTCGAGGGCCTGCCGCTCCCCGTCGGCTCGCTGGGGCGGATCGAGAATGATGCGGGGGCCGAATGCCTCGCCGAGGTGATCGGCTTTCGCGCCGGGCATTCGCTGATGATGCTGCTGGGCGATGCAATGCTGTTGCGCCCCAAGGCGCGGGTGCGGGCGCTGGGCGCTCCCGGCGAAGTCCGGGTCGGCGATGCGCTGCTGGGACGGGCGGTCGATGCGCTGGGCGATCCGATCGACGGCGGGCCGCGGCTCGATCTGCCCCATGCTTGGCCGCTTGCGGGCCGCCGCGAGAGTGCGCTGGAGCGGGCGAGCGTGACAGTGCCGTTCGATTGCGGGGTGCGCGCGATCAACGCGCTCGCCACCATGGGCGTCGGGCAAAGGCTCGGGATCATGGCCGGATCGGGCGTCGGCAAGTCGGTGCTGGTCGATACCATTGCGGGCCACGCCGTCGCTGATGTCACCGTGGTCGCGCTGATCGGCGAGCGGGCGCGCGAAGTCTCGGACTTCGTGAACCGGCATATGGCGGGGCACCGGCGCGGGGGGATCGTGGTGGTCGCGGTGCCCGCCGACCACGCCCCCAACCTGCGGCTGCGCGCGGCGCAATATGCCAGCAGCATTGCCGAGTATTTCCGGTCGCAGGGCAAGCGCGTGCTGCTGATCCTCGACAGCCTCACCCGTGTCGCCCACGCCGCGCGCGAGCTGGGGCTGGTGCTGGGCGAGCCGGGCGCGGCGCGGGGCTATCCGCCCTCCGCCCTCGCCGCGATCACGAGCCTTGTGGAGCGCGCGGGCAACTCCGCGCGGAGCGGCGGGGCGGTGACCGGGATCTATACCGTCCTCGCCGATGGCGACGACAGCAACGATCCGGTGGTCGATACCGCGCGCGCCATTCTGGATGGTCACATCGTGCTGTCGCGCGAGCTGGCGGCGCGGGGGCATTATCCTGCCATCGATGTGCCCGCGAGCCTCAGCCGGGTGATGGATGATCTGGTGGGTGACGATGTCGCCGCTGCGGCCCGCCACCTGCGCGCCTTGATCGCGGCGCGGGAAAGCGGGCGCGATCTGGTGATGATGGGGGCTTACCGTGCGGGCGGCGATCCGTCGCTGGACGAGGCCCTCGCGCTGAGCGGCCCGATCGACGCCTTTCTGACGCAGGCGCGCGGCGAGGCCGTGCCGCTGGCCGATAGCCTTGCATCGCTCGCCGCACTGATGGCGCCGGGCGATGTGTGAAGCCCGCCGCCTCGCCCTGCTGCGCCGTCAGGGCCTGATCGTCCAAGTCGCGCGCCAGCAGGCCCTGCGCGGTCTGGCCGAAGCGCTGGAGGCCGAAGCGCGGCACGATGCGCTGGCAGAGC
>RDXA01000398.1 GCA_004292705.1 Sphingomonadales bacterium
CCCGGCGAATATGCTGGCCATTCGCGGAGGGCGACCGGAAACGCTGCGGCTGCGCGACTTCATTCAAGCCTTCATCACCTTCCGCGAGGAAGTGATCACCCGCCGCACCAAGTACGAACTCGCCAAGGCGCGGGAACGGGCGCATATCTTGCTAGGTCTGGTTGTTGCGGTATCAAACCTCGACGAAGTCGTGGCGATGATCCGCTCCGCCCCCAACCCGGCCGAAGCCCGCGCCCGCCTGATGGCCAAGGAATGGCCGATCGGTGACATCGCGCAATATATCCGCCTCGTCGAAGCGATCGAGCCGAGTGCGGATCAGGAAGGCGGCACCTACCACCTGTCCGAACGGCAGGTGAAGGCGATCCTCGAACTGCGTCTCCACCGCTTGACCGCACTGGGTCGCGACGAGATCGGCGGAGAGCTGCAGGGGCTTTCGGTGGCCATCGAAGAATACCTCTCGATCCTTGCCGACCGGGTGAAGCTCTATGGCGTTATGCGGGAGGAACTGGCCGAAATCCGGGCCACGTACGCCACCCCGCGCCTGTCCGAAATTGCGCCCGCGTGGGACGGTCTGGAAGACGAAGACCTGATCGAGCGCGAAGAGATGGTCGTCACCGTGACCCACGGCGGTTACATCAAGCGGACCCCGCTCGATACCTTCCGGGCCCAGGCCCGCGGCGGCAAGGGCCGCTCGGGCATGGCGACCAAGGACGAGGATGCGGTGGTCGAGCTGTTCGTGACCTCCACCCACAACCCCGTATTGTTCTTCACCAACACTGGCCGCGTCTACCGCATGAAGGTGTGGAAGCTGCCCGAAGGTGGTCCGCAGACCAAAGGCCGCCCGATGGTCAACCTCCTGCCGCTGGGCGACGAGGAGCGTGTCACCAACGTCCTCCCCCTGCCCGAGGATGAGGCGAGTTGGGCCAACCTCAACATCGTGTTCGCCACCGAACAGGGCATGGTGCGCCGCAATTCGATGGACGCCTTCACCAACATCCCAACCGCCGGCAAATATGCGATGGGTTTCGTCGAGGGTTCGGGCGACCGACTGATCGGGGTGCAACTGCTAACCGAGGAACAGGAAATCTTCCTTGCCAGCGACAGTGGCAAAGCGATCCGCTTCTCCGCCACCGACGCGCGCGAGACCAAGAGCCGCACAGGGATCGGCGTGCGCGGCATGAGCCTCAAGAAGGGCGGCAAGGTCGTGAGTATGGCGGTACTTGCTCCGCTCACCGCTGACTTGGAAACGCGCGAGGCCTATCTGCGCGCCGCGGCATGGAAGAACAATGACGCTGCCCCAACCCTGCCCGCTGACCAAGTGGCAGCGATGGCGGAGGGC
The DNA here is from genome assembly GCA_004292705.1 of Sphingomonadales bacterium. Taxonomy (GTDB): domain Bacteria; phylum Pseudomonadota; class Alphaproteobacteria; order Sphingomonadales; family Sphingomonadaceae; genus Erythrobacter. The sequence continues at coordinate 1,340 of RDXA01000398.1, forward strand.
GAGGAGTTTATCCTCACCATCACCGCCAATGGCTATGGCAAGATTTCCTCGGCCTATGAATACCGCACCACTTCGCGCGGTGGGCAAGGGATCACCAATATCGGCACGCCCGAAAGCAATCCGGATCGCAATGGCCCGGTAGTGGCCAGCTTCCCGGTCAGGCACGGATCACAGCTGATGCTGGTGACCGATCAGGCCAAGTTGATCCGCCTCGGCATCGATCTGCGCCACCTTGTCGAAGGCGGATTCGAGAACCTCAAGGGCTTCTCGATTTCCGGGCGCAGCTCGTCAGGGGTGCGGATCTTCGATGTGGCCAAGGACGAACACATCGTCGGTGCGGCATTGATCGACGAGACCGACGACCCGGAAAACCCGGCGGAGGAAGTGCCCGCCGCTGATATGGATAGTGGAACTGAGGCGACGGAGCCGCCCGTCACCTGACGGGCTGCTCTCCGCGCAGACACTGCACGATCCCGGTCGCTATCATCACCTGACCAACGTAATAGAGCGGCCAGATGAACACGTCGGGCAGCGGGGCAAGATCGTAGGTGCCCAAGCGCGAGAAGATCAGCCAGTCGCTCACCACGAACAGCACCGCTCCGGTGCCGACCCGGTATCGCGGATAGTGGCTCATCCACGCGGCTGATGCCATCGCCCCCAAAAAGGCGGCATAGACCGCAATTTGCACCTCGCCGCTCAGGAAAAAGCTGATCAACGGGGTCGTGATCAGCAGCGTTGCGCCCGCGAGCTTCTGGGTGGGTGACGGGCGCTGATGGCGGTTGCGCAGATAGAGACCCACCGCGACGACATGCGCCGCCGAGAACAGCGCGCCGCCTACCACAAAATCAAGTTCGATCGCGACATCCCCCGCGGAGGCCAGTCCCAGCGTCGTCACCAGCAGCAAACCGTCCGCGCGGTGCTTGCCCAGCGGCACGCGGAGCAGCGCGTAAAGTGCCAGCAGGCCGACCGAAGCGCCCTTGAGTGCGAGGCCCCACGTGCCCTCGCCCACCGGATTGTCGCGCAGAAAGTAATAGGCGGTCGCCGCCGCAATGCTCGCCAGCAGCCACGGTCTTTGCTCGATCAACGCCTGCTTTGCCATCCCTGCCTTCCCGTTGCTTGCCCCTTGGGACTTGCTAGCGGGCTATCACGCAATTACCTGCCCCGCCATGACTGTAGCGGCGACCAGGCACGATGTGCACATCATTGGCGGCGGGCTCGCCGGGAGCGAGGCGGCGTGGCAGCTCGCGCAGCGCGGGATCAAGGTGCGCCTCTCCGAGATGCGCGGCAGCGGCGAGATGACGCCCGCCCACCAGACCGATGGCCTTGCCGAACTGGTGTGCTCCAACTCCTTCCGCTCGGACGATGACACCAAGAATGCGGTCGGGCTGCTGCATCACGAGATGCGGATGCTCGACAGTCTGGTGATGCGTGCGGGCGAAGTCGCGCGCGTGCCCGCAGGCAGCGCCATGGCGGTCGACCGCGATGTGTTTTCCGCCGAGGTCGGGAAGGCATTGTCGCAACACCCCAATATTACCATCGTGCGCGAGCGGGTCGATGTTTTGCCGGAGGAGGGGCTCACGATTGTCGCCACCGGGCCGCTGACCGCCGAAGCGCTGGCGGGCTCGATCGTCCGTGCGACCGGGGCGGAGCGGTTGGCTTTCTTCGACGCGATTGCGCCAATCATCCACCGCGACTCCATCGACATGTCGAAATGCTGGATCCAGTCGCGCTGGAACAAGCGGACCGAGGCCTCGAATGAGGGCGGCGACTACATCAATTGCCCGATGAACGAGGAACAGTACCGCGCTTTCCACCGCGGGCTGATCGAGGGCGAGAAGTCAGAATTCAAGCAGTGGGAAAAGGACACCCCTTATTTCGATGGCTGCATGCCAATCGAAGTCATGGCCGAGCGCGGGGTGGAGACCCTTCGCTATGGCCCGATGAAGGGTGTGGGGCTGGACAACCCCTTCGATGTCACGCCCGAATTTCCGCAGGGGCGCTGGCCCTATGCCGTGGTGCAGCTGCGGCAGGACAACAAGCTGGGCACGCTGTGGAACATGGTCGGTTTCCAGACCAAGCTCAAATATGCCGCGCAAATTGAACTGTTCCGCACGATCCCGGGGCTGGAGAATGCCGAGTTCGCGCGGCTGGGCGGGCTGCACCGCAACACCTTTCTGAACTCGCCGCAGGTGCTTGATCGCCAGCTGAGGCTCCGGGCGGCGCCGCATATCCGCTTTGCAGGCCAGGTAACGGGGTGCGAGGGCTATGTCGAAAGCGCCAGCATCGGTCTGGTTGCGGGCATGATGACCGCTGCCGAACTTTCCGGTCGAGCATGGCAACCCTTACCCGCCACCACCGCGCTGGGCGCTCTGCTCAGCCATATCACCGGCGATGCCGAGGCTGAGACCTTCCAGCCCATGAACGTCAATTTCGGCCTGTTCCCGCCTCTGCATGAGGTCGGTAAGAAAGCGCGCAAGGAAGCCTATACCGGCCGTGCCAAGGCCGATCTGGCGCGCTGGATCGCCGACACACGCGAAGCTGTTCTTGCCTGATCAGCATTTGCAGGCAGGCTTCTTCGCCGCCGGTTTGGGCGCGGTCGTGGCGAATTCGCGCGGGGTCAGGCGCTGATCTTTGTCGGCATCGGCGGTGTCGAAGCGCTCGGCCGTCGCCACTGCCCATTCCTCAAAGGTCAGCAGATTGTTGCCATCCTTGTCGAGAAAACGGAACGCCTCCGTGCGGGACGACAGCATTTCGTTGCGGGTGATCAGCCGGTCACGGTTCCGATCATAGCGGAAGAAGCGCTGCTCTTCCTTGCTGAGGTCGCTCATTTCAGGCGGTGCGGGGCCTTGGAGGCCGCCGGGGTCGGCCAGCGGGAGCGCTGTGGGATCGACCACCGGGGCAGGCGGCAGCGGCGGCGGGGCTCCCTGCTCGATGGCGGCCCTGCCCTGCCACCAGAACACACCCACCCCCGCCAAGGCGAGCCCGCCCAGCACTCCCAGCACGGCCTGTCGCAAGGGTCTGCCCCCCTCTCGCTACTACGCCTATGTAACTAGACTGAATTATGCGCGAAAGATAGCGGCTCTGAGCGCGGTGAGTGGTGCCATGCGACCATCCATCAACGGCCGCCCTCCACCTCGCAGCGCCCGCAAGGCGAGCGCCTCAAGCACGGCGAGACCACGCAGCTCGCCCGGGATGCGACAAGCCCCATCGCGCGTGGACAGGCCAGCGGAAATCAGAGCCGCGCGCTCGGCAGGGTCGGAGACCCGCGCTGCTGCATCGGCGAGCGCCCACCGTTGTCCCGCAGTCGCTAGACGAACCGCAAGCTCCGGCTGAACTGAAGCAGTGGCCAGTGCAGCAAAGAAGGCACCGCGCCCCAAGCCCAGCGCCAAGGCCTCGTCGGGACCGATGCGCTCGGCGGTCACAAGCACCTCCCAGGCATCAACCATAGCAGTCAAGGAACCCTCCCTGCCCAGCCAATGGACGCTGATCGCATCCAGCACCGCATCGCCGCGCGGACGCTCGTGTGGCGGCATGGCCAGTGCCTCGCGCCACCATGCTAGCCGCATCTGGCCCAGCATCGGCTCGCTGGTACGTGCCACGATCCGTGCCAGCCTGCGATCAAGCTGGAGCGCTGTTGTCAACGGCCCGCGCACTCCGGGGCTGCTCCAGGCCAGCGCCAGTTCGGCTTCGGACGGTAAGGGATCGTTAGGGTCGGCGGTCACATCGTTGCGCCTAGCGAGGCAGCCGCTGGCTTGGCAAGCGAACTGTCCCAACCCGGCACGCAGCACCCGAAAGAGCGGCCCTCGGGCGTGTTAGGACTATCTTAACCACGATCCTTTCCGTTCCGTTTACCAGCGCAGCTTATGGGCGGAGGATGCATCTGGACTGTCCGCAGGATTTGCGTGCGGGCGTCACAGAAAGGCACCGAACCGAAGGGGCGAGAAATGCAGGCCAGAATGTCGTTCATGCGCAAGCTGCTGCGCGACAAGACCGCCAATACCCTCGCAATTTCTGCGGCGGCGATGGTCCCGCTGATGGCGATGGTAGGCGGCGGGGTTGATGCCAGTCGCTATTACATGACTGCCGCGCGGATGCAGGCCGCATGCGATGCGGGCGCGCTGGCAGCGCGCCGGGCGATGACTGACGACACCTTCACCACCGCGCATCGCCAGATCGGCCTCAACTTCTTCGACCAGAATTTCAGCGACGGGATGTTCGGGGTTTCGGGGCGGGTCCGCAACTTCACCTCAGACGGTGACGGCGTTGTGTTCGGCAATGCCAGTGCCACGCTGCCCAGCACCATCATGGGCGCATTCGGCTACGAACAGTTCAACATTGCCGTGTCGTGCACCGCGGAAATCAACATCTCGAACTCGGACATCATGTTCGTGCTCGACGTCACGGGCTCGATGGCTTGCCTGCCCAATGGTTCCAGCTGCTCCTCCGGATCGAGTTCCAAGATCGCCGGACTGCGTACCGCGGTGATGAATTTCTATGACACCGTGGAAGCGGCGACTTCGGCGAGTGCGCAGGTGCGCTATGGCTTTGTGCCCTATTCGCAGCAGGTCAATGTCGGCTTTGCAATCCCGCGCGTCCACATGGCCAACAGCCATACCTATCAGTCGCGCGTGGCACGTTACAACCCGGCCCCCTTCCCCGACAACGATGCCGGCGACACGGTCGTGTTTTCGGACGCCACCGAATGGCTGCCGCGTTCGACGTCAAACTTCAATTCCACCAACACCGACCACTACCGCTTCCGCACCGGTGGGTCGGCGGGCACGACTGCGCGTAACTTCTGCCTCAACACTTTGCCCGGAACCCGCACTGTCACTGTGAATGGCGTGGCGCAGACCTGGCAGGTGTTTGCGCCGACAGAATATGTCACCGGTCAATGGACAGGTGGAGACTCAAACAACCGCGCCGGTTGTCGTGGTCGCGTGCGCAAGACGCGCGTGCTGACCACGGCCGACGTGACGCCGACCTTCCGCGACTGGGTATATTGCCCGGTGACAACCGGCACCGCCTCGCCTTGCGGCGTTACCAACCCTGCCAAGAGCCCGGCCGGGTGGGAAACGGTGAACCTTTCAAGCCTGTACACCAACAACACGATCCAGCTTCCGGTCGGCACTGACGGTGCCATGATCACGCAGACCTGGAGCGGCTGCATCGAAGAGCCGGTGTGGATGGACACCACCGGCAACTACAGCCCGATCCCGGCCGCTGCGCATGATCTCAACATCAATCTGGTGCCCGCGAACGAAGCGCAGCGCTGGAAGCCCGCACTCAATTCCGGCGTCTGGGAACGGCGTGACGGCAACGGCAACCGCACGACAGCCAACGTCATTGACGCCGGCAACCAGAACACCCCCGGCTTTACCTGCCCGCGCGCCGCAGCGAGGCTGAGTGAAATCTCCCGCACCGACCTGCAAACATACGTCAATAGCCTTGTTGCAACCGGGCAGACCTATCATGACATCGGGATGCTGTGGGGTGCGCGCTTCATCTCGCCCAACGGCATGTTCGCAGCAGATAACTCCACTGCGCCCAACGGCGATGCGATTTCCCGTCACATCGTGTTCATGACCGACGGTGCCCAGGTCAACAGCGTCGAGAACTATTCAATGCAAGGGATCGAATGGTGGGATCGCCGTATCACTGGCGATGGTGATCAGTCCCGCGAAGTCACCCGCCGTGCAGCACGTCTCCAGGCGATTTGCAGGGCGGCCCAGCAGGAAAACATCACGGTCTGGGTGATCGCGTTCGGAACCACTCTGACGCAGAACCTGATCGACTGTGCATCGCCCGGTCGTGCCTTCCAGGCGAACGACAGTGCCACGCTCAATGCACAGTTTCAGGAAATCGCCCAGAAGATCGCTGCGCTGAGGCTCACGTCATGATCACTCGTCTGTCACATATCTGCATCTTGCTGCGGCAGCTTCGCGCTGACCGTAGCGGGGCGACCCTTGTCGAGTTCGCTTTCGTCGCGCCGGTGCTGCTGATGATGATCATGGGCCTGTTCGATATCGCGCACACGCAATACACCGCCTCGGTGTTGCACGGCGCGATGCAGAAGGCCGGACGCGATCTCACCCTTGAGAGCGCGAACAGCCAGGAAACCTCCATCGACACCCGCGTCGCTGATCAGGTGCGATCCGTTATGCCCAACGGCGCTGACATTACCTTCGAAAAGGTATCGCACTTCGACTTCGCGGACATCGGTGAACCCGAGGAGTTCACCGACCAGAACAGCGACGATATCTGCAACAACAACGAGCCCTACGTCGACACCAACGACAATGGCAGTTGGGACCCTGATCGTGGCACCGAAGGGCTCGGGGGCGCTCGTGATGCGGTACTCTACACCGCCCGGGTCTCCTATCCCCGGCTATTCCCGATGTATTCGATGATCGGGCTTCCGACCACCGTCACGCTCGAAGCTTCGACCGTGCTGCGCAACCAGCCCTTCGATGAACAGAGCGAGCGCGTCACCACGACGAGGAATTGCACATGACCAATTTGAAGACGGTGTCGCGGCTGGCAAAAGCCCGGCGGGTCGCACGACTGCTTGCTGGGGACCGTTCCGGTCTGGCGCTGGTCGAATTCGCCTTTGCGGCGCCGCTGGTGCTCGGGATGGGAATGCTGGGCACGGACACGGCACTGCTGGTCGTCACGCACCTCCAGGTGAGCCAGATCGCCATGCAGGTTGCCGATAACGCCTCTCGCGTTGGCGAACAGGACGTTCTGACCGCTCGCAAGGTGTACGAACGCGACATCGCCGAGACGCTCATCGGTGCCGAAAAGCTGGGCGACAATATCGAAATCTTCGGCCAAGGCCGCGTGATCATTTCAAGCCTGCAACGCAACGCGCAAGGCGGGCAATGGATCGCCTGGCAGCGCTGCCGCGGGGCCAAGCAGTATAACTCGTCCTATGGCGTCGAGGGTGCTGGTGCAACCGGCACCTCTTTCCCCGGGATGGGAGAACCCGGCAGATACATCACCGCTTCGCAGGGCACTGCCGTGATGTTCGTCGAGGTTGCCTATGACTACGATTCGCCTCTGCCGGTCAACGTCTTCCGTGGAAACCAGATTGTCTACACGGCGGCATTCAATGTCCGCGACAACCGTGACCTGACCCGCCTGTATGCTGGCGGCCCTGTCGCGGGTTGCAGCACTTATTCGGCGAACCGCCCAACCTGAAGCAGGAGGGCTGGCAGCGTCCGGCTTACCTGTAGCACACCTTGCGCGCCGCCTCGGCGATGCGCGCGGCGTCGATCAGCGCGAGTTTTTCGAGGTTGGCGGCATAGGGCAGCGGCACATCTTCGTTGCACACCCGCAGCACGGGCGCATCGAGATGGTCGAAGCCCTCCTCCATGCAAATGGCGATGATTTCGGAGGCGATCGAGCAGGTCGGCCAGCCCTCTTCGGCAATGATCAGCCGATTGGTCTTGGCGAGGCTTTTCAGCACGGTCTGCTTGTCGAGCGGGCGCAGGGTGCGAAGGTCGATCACCTCGGCATCGATACCCTCGCCCGCCAGCGTATTTGCCGCTTCCAGCGCCATGCCGACGCCGATGGAATAGCTGACGATGGTGACATCGCTGCCTTCGCGCACGATCCGCGCCTTTCCGATGGGCAGGACATAATCATCGACATCGGGCACATCGAAGCTGCGGCCATAGACCAGTTCGTTCTCGAGGAAGACCACCGGATCCTCGCAGCGGATCGCGGCCTTCATCAGCCCCTTGGCATCGGCGGCATCATAGGGCGCGATCACAATCAGGCCGGGGACGCTGGCATACCACGGACCGTAGTTCTGCGAATGCTGCGCGCCGACGCGTGATGCGGCACCGTTGGGGCCGCGAAACACGATAGGGCAACGCATCTGGCCGCCTGACATGTAATTGGTCTTGGCAGCCGAATTGATGATGTGGTCGATCGCCTGCATCGCGAAGTTGAAGGTCATGAATTCGACAATCGGACGAAGTCCGCCCATCGCAGCGCCAGTGCCAATGCCGGCAAAGCCGTATTCGGTGATCGGGGTGTCAATCACGCGCTTGGGGCCGAATTCCGCCAGCAGGCCCTGCGTGACCTTGTAGGCACCCTGATATTCGGCGACTTCCTCGCCCATCACGAACACGCGGGGATCGCGGCGCATTTCCTCGGCCATGGCATCGCGCAAGGCTTCGCGCACGGTGGTGCTGACGAGTGCGGTGCCAGCAGGGATGGCGGGATCGGCCGCGGCAACAACTGGGGCAGGCTCCTCGGCCTTGGGCGCTGGAGCCGGTGCGGGGGCTGGTACCGCTGCGGCAGCCGGCGCGGGCGCGGGCGCGGCCACCTCCCCTTCCCCCGCGATCAGCGCGATCACCGCGCCAACCGCAACATCCTCGGTTCCTGCGGGCACCAGAATCCTTTCGAGGACGCCTTCATCGATGGCTTCGAATTCCATCGTCGCCTTGTCGGTCTCGATCTCGGCGATGATATCACCCGGCTCGATCCGGTCGCCTTCCTGCTTCAGCCACTTGGCGAGCGTGCCCTGCTCCATCGTCGGCGAGAGGGCCGGCATCTTGAGTTCGATTCCCATGGCTCAATACTCCTCCACGAGAACATCGGTATAGAGTTCACCCGCTGCAGGTTCGGGCGAGGTTTCCGCAAAATCAGCTGAAGCCGCGACTTCGGCACGGATCGCCTTGTCGATGGCTTTCAATTCGTCCTCGGTCTTGCCCAAATCGATGAGGGTCTTCTTGAGACCCTCGATGGGATCGTGATGGTCGCGCTGTTCCTGCACTTCCTCGCGGGTGCGATACTTGGCCGGATCGGACATCGAGTGCCCGCGGTAGCGGTAGGTGTTGCATTCCATCAGCACCGGCCCCTTGCCCGCGCGCACGTGGGCGAAGGCGACTTCGGCGGCGGCGCGCACTTCGAGCACGTCCATGCCGTTCACTTCCATCCCCGGAATGCGGAACGCGGTGCCGCGGCGGTAAAAGCGGGTTTCGGCGGAGGAACGCTTGGTGGCGGTGCCCATCGCGTATTGATTGTCCTCGACCACAAAGACGATGGGGAGGTTCCAGAGCGCCGCCATGTTGAAGGTCTCGTAGACCTGCCCCTGGTTTGCCGCACCATCGCCGAAATATGCTAGGCACAGACCGCCGTCACCGTTGTATTGGTGCGCGAGCGCGAGACCGCCGCCCAGCGCCACCTGCGCACCGACGATGCCATGGCCGCCGTAGAACTTATGCTCGGTCGAGAACATATGCATCGACCCGCCCTTGCCCTTGGAGATCCCCGCCTCGCGGCCCGTCAGCTCGGCCATGATGACCTTGGGATCGATCCCGTAGGCGAGCATATGGCCGTGATCGCGGTAGCCGGTGATGACGCTGTCACGTTCG
>RDXA01000097.1 GCA_004292705.1 Sphingomonadales bacterium
AGGCAGGCGTCGTGGGCGCGGCCCATGCCGGGTGGCGCGGCGCGGTGGAAGGCGTGTTGGAAAACACCGTCGCGGCGATGGAGGCTCTGGGCGCCACCCGCAATAACATCGCCGCCGTGCTCGGCCCGACCATCGCGCAGGCGAGCTACGAGGTGGATGCCCCGTTCCGTGCGCATTTTTCTGCTGATGCCGAGAGGTTTTTCGCATCCGTCCCCGCGCGCGACGGGCTGGCCCGCTGGCACTTTGACCTGCCCGGCTTCATCATGGAGCGGCTCGCGTCGGCAGGACTTAGCAAAATTGCGGATTCGGGCCGGGATACATTCTCCCATGTCGCGCGTTACCATTCCCACAGGCGCTCCACGCAGGGGTGCGAGGCGAATTATGGCCGCCAGATCAGCATGATCGCGCTGCCCTGAGACCACCTTGCACGCAGGCGAATGCGCCTTGCTTAAAACACGGTTGGAAATTTGCAGGATTGCCGTTAATTGCCGCGCCGAGTTCCGGGTCAGGTGTGCCGCAAGGCAGCAAATGGCCGGAACAGGGATCAATCGACGGAAATGCATACGGGGCCCGGCCCCGCACTGGACACCACGCCGCGCAGGCCATTTTCCGGCGCGGCAAAACGAGCAGGGTAAGACGAAATGGCGACTGACACGGCCGCGACTAGCGAACTCAGCACCCAGGATGGCGTGCGCCGCCGCGACTGGATTCATATTGCGGCACTGAGCACGGCGGGTGTCGGCGGGGCATCGCTGCTGTTCCCGCTGGTCAGCCAGATGGCCCCTTCGGCTGACGTGCTCGCTGCCAGCACCACCGAAGTTGATGTTGGCGCGATCCAGCCCGGGCAAAGCATCAAGGCCACCTTCCGCAAGCAGCCGCTGTTCGTGAAGCGACTGACCGCCGAGGAAATCGCGAAGGCCAAGGCCGATGATGGCGCCGACATGCGCGATCCTGCCACGTTTGCTTCGCGCACCAAGGAAGGCCACGAAGACATCCTGATCACCATGGGCGTCTGCACCCACCTCGGCTGTGTCCCGCTGGGCGCGGCCGAAGGTGAGAACAAGGGCGAGTTCGGCGGTTATTTCTGCCCGTGCCACGGCTCGCACTACGACGTGGCCGGTCGCATCCGCAAAGGCCCTGCGCCGCTCAACCTGATGGTGCCCGAATACAGTTTTTCGTCCGACACGGTCGTCCGCGTCGGGTGAGCTTTCGTATCTGAAGCATAACGATAATCGTCCGTTTCCTTAACTCCGATCAAGCCGAGAGAACGCCATGAGTTTCGCCTGGGCCAAGCAGTATGAACCGCAGACCGCTCTAACCAAGTGGCTGGACGAAAAATTGCCGTTTCCGCGGCTCGTCTACAACGCGGTGGGCGCCGGTTATCCGGTGCCGCGCAACCTGAACTACATGTGGAACTTCGGCGTTCTCGCCGGTTTCTGCCTGATGATCCAGATCGTCACCGGGGTCGTGCTCGCGATGCACTACGCCGCCAACGCGCAGGTCGCGTTCGGGACGGTTGAGCACATCATGCGCAACGTCAACTACGGCTGGATGCTGCGCTACGCCCACGCCAACGGCGCGAGCTTCTTCTTCATCGTGATCTACCTGCACATCTTCCGCGGGTTCTTCTATTCGTCCTACAAGGCCCCGCGCGAGATGATCTGGCTGCTGGGCGTGGTGATCTTCCTGCTGATGATGGCGACCGCCTTCATGGGTTACGTGCTGCCGTGGGGCCAGATGAGCTTCTGGGGCGCGCAGGTGATCACCGGTCTGTTCAGCGCGATCCCGCTGGTGGGTGAGCCGCTGCAGGTGTGGCTGCTGGGCGGCTTCGCGCCGGACAACGCTGCGCTGAACCGCTTCTTCTCGCTGCACTTCCTGATGCCCTTCGTGATCGCGGGCGTCGTGATCCTGCACATCTGGGCGCTGCACATCCCCGGCTCGTCGAACCCGACCGGCGTGGAAGTGAAGCAGGAATCGGACACTGTGCCGTTCCACCCTTACTACACCGCCAAGGACGGCTTCGGTCTCGGCGTGTTCCTGATCCTGTTCACCACCATGGTGTTCTTCCTGCCGAACGCGCTGGGCCACCCGGACAACTACATCGAA
>RDXA01000399.1 GCA_004292705.1 Sphingomonadales bacterium
GCGGCGGTGGAGACTGCGGCGCATCGGTGAGGCCGGGGCCTTCCCCTTGTGCCGCCGCTTGCTATCGCCCGACGCACGATGATAGGCCGATCTTGTGGGCGGGGCTGATGTCGGGAATGAGCTGAGAATATTATGGAAGTTTCAAGCCGTCAGGATACCAAGGCCGAATTGCTGCGATCAGCCGAGCGGCTGATTGCCGAAAAGGGTCTGGGATCGGTCTCGGTCAAGATGATCACCACCGATGCCGGCGCGCGCAATCCGAGCGCGGTGCATTACCACTTCGGCAGCATCGAAAGCCTGATCGAGGAAGTCTTCGCCAAGCGCTTTCGCGAAATCGAGGCTGAGCGCGCAATGCGGCTGGAACGGGTCACCGAGAGCGATCCCAAGGCGCGGCTGGTGGCGCTGGTCGAAGCTGCGATAGGCCCCTTGGTGGAGGCCTGTCTTGAAGATAACGGACGCGTCTACGCCCGGTTCGGTCTTCAGTTCGTGTCGGATCCGCGGTTCGACTATGCCAAGCTGATTATGAACGCCGGTGCGCAGACCTTCGTACGGTTGAACGAGGAAATCATCGCCTGCCTGCCACATATCCCGCCTGAAAAGCTGGAGCCCCGGATACGGCACAGTTTCGTCATCTCGATGGTGCAAGCCGTGAGCTTTGCCCGCGCCATCGAAACAGGGACAGCGCAACCGGTCGACGCTGCCGTGCGGGAAGCGGCCATCTGCCTCGCAGCCTATCTGAGCGCGCCGGCTACCCACGCGCTCCCTTGACGGTATAGTGCACTGCATTGATTTGGCAGGCATCGCAAGGCGTTGGCTACCGCGCTACGCTGCAAGCACATTGCAAAGGATCTGGGTCATTGACGACCGGCCACGAACCGCCTCCCTGCTTGGCGCGGTGAACTTATTGCTGCGCCCGCTAGTGCCAGTTTCACGAGCGCAGCAATAAGCCAATGGTGCGGCGCCAAGGGCGACGGGATAGTCCCCGCCCCCACCGGCCACCGCAGGAACGTCAAGTCATGGACAGCTTCAGGTCGCGCATTTCGTCATGGCCCTGCTTGATCGAGACAAAGCACTCGCGGATCGTATGCATAACCTGAGGCGACAGTTCGCCGTCGGCGATCGCGTCTTCGAACTTGGCCTTGATGTGGTCTTCGCCCTGTTCAACCTCGGCGATGATCGCCTTGTCATCCCGTCCGGTAACAACGGATTTGAGGTTGATGAACATCCTGTGCGCACCGGCCAGCACAGTGCCGTCTTCCTCTGGCTTGCCGCCCAGCCGGACCACTTCGGCGCGCAGTGTCCTGATGACGGCTTCACGCTCGGTCGAACGGGCGGTGAACAGGGCAACGAAACGTTGGTTGTCCGACTTCTTGGCGGCTTCAGTGTATCCATCGATGCTATCAAACGTCGTCGCAATCAGTTCGTTCAGCGTTGAAATGTCGTGCGATGTTTCGGACATGAAGGTCTCCTGTGCCGGAAAAGGTGGGTGAAGCATGCAGCTGATGCGGCGCGCTTTATTCTGCGGCGTGCTTGCGACTGCGACCCAGCGCGACCACGCCCATCACCGCAACAACTGCAGTCAGCGCGGCGGCGAGCGATGCCAATGGGTGGGCTTCGACCTCATGCTTGGCATATTGTGCGGCGTCCTTGGCGGCATCGACTGCATGAGCGCGCAGGCTTTCGGCCAGCTTGGAAAGCTGGGAGGAGGCAGTGGCGAGCACTTCGCTCGCTTCCTCGGAGAACTCATGCGTACTGGCAGCGGCCGCCTTCAGGGCGGTATCGACGCTATCCTGAAACGGACCGGACAGAGCTTCGGTGGGCGACTTGAGCATGGTTATTTCCTCGTTGCGGACGTGAGGTGAGAAGGGATGACGGCTCGGCCTAGATCTTGTCGCCGAGCGCGCCCTTGACGGCGCCGGTGGCGCGCTGGACCTTGCCTTTGCCCTGCTGGGCAACGCCCTTGACGACCAGTTCGGGATTGTCGGTCGCGCGTCCCGCAGCGGCCTTGGTCTTGCCGATGGCTTCGTTGGCAACGCCCTTGGCCTTGTCAGTAAATTCACCCATGATACGTCTCCTTCAATGGCCGCAGAACGTTTCTGCGGGCAGCAGTGATCGATTAACCAAGCATTCCGAAGGATCGCAGCAACCAAAGTATGACTGCAATCACCACGACAATATTGAGGATGCTTTTGATCTTGCCGTCCATAGGCAAGTAATTATTGATGAGATAAAGAATTACCCCAACAACAATGAGAAGTATGATCAGATTGATAAACGGCATTGTGAATTCCTTGTTCAATTTTTGCGCTGGAATTCTGATTTGAGCCGCGTCACGCATCCTTTTCCGTCGTGAATTCCACGACGAACACGAAAAGCGCCATGATCAGCAAAAGGTGGATCAGGCCGCCCAGCATGACGAAGGTGGCCAGCCCGGCCAACCACAACAGCACGAGGATCGCGATGACTTTGAAAAGCATTGCTCGTCCTCCTGCTCATGCTGCCGTAGACGGGGGCTGAAGCCGGTCAGATTATCGGCACTTCACTTGGCGCCCACGGTCGACCGCGCGGCCGGCAACGCCGCCGCCGATCGCGCCGAGGATCGTGCCGACCAGTTCAGAGCCCCCGGGCGCAATCACGTTGCCCAATGCGCCGCCAGCAACCGCGCCGACAATCAGCCCGGTGGTGCCATCCGAACGGCGGCAATAATAGCGCCCGTCCTCCCCACGATAGATACGTTCGTTTTGCCGCAGCGCGCGTTCGCGATAGCGGCGCTGATCGTCGCGGTGGTAACGGTCGGCATAGTAATTCCCGTAGGCGGGATCGGGGCGGTCATAGTCATACCGCGACCAATCGGTGCGATAGTTGGGATCTTCGACGGCCGTGACGCAGCCCGCCAGTAATCCTGCCGAAACACATGCAAATACAAACTTGGACATGACTGACCTTTCTCAAAAAGAGCGGGCGTCCGGTCGGAAATTCGCGGGGATGAGGTTCCGGCCAGACGCCCTAGTCCGGGGTCGCCATGCTTCAATGCGCCCGTTCTGCCCTCTTGGTCAGACTCGGAATCTACGCAGAAATCGAAGGAGAATGTGGTGTTGGCGGGCAGCCCGCTTCAGGCAGTGCCCGTGGAAAGCACCGCGCGGACAAGATCCGGGATCGTGCGCACACTCAGCTTGTGCATCACCTGCGCGCGGTGGCTTTCAACCGTCCGCTGCGAAATGCCGAGATCGGCGGCAATATTCTTGCTCGGTGCGCCTGCCATCACCATGTCGAGCACGTCCTTCTGCCGTTTGGTAAGGGTCGACAGCCGCCGCGCGATGGCGCTGCTATCGCCACCGCGCACACGTCCGGTCGAAACGTGGGAAACAGCGCGTTCGATGCTGTCGATCAACTCCCTGCGGCTGACCGGCCGCTCGATAAAGTCGCTGGCACCCGCGCGGATGGCCTGAACCGCCATGGCAATGTCGCCAGCACCGGTGATCAGGATCGCTGGCAAGCTGTCGCCCCGGGCACGCAGCAGTTCGATCAGGGCCAGCCCAGTGATGCCCGGCAGGTTGGTGTCGACGATAAGGCAGCGATTTTCTCCAGCGATTTCATCAGCCAGAAACGCCTCGGCGCTGGGGTAGGTCGTAACCTGCCAGTTTTCATGACCCAGCACGCTCAGCATCGCTGTGCGAATGTCGGGATTGTCTTCGAGGATACAGATCAGCCGGGTCGGGCGGAGCTTGCCGGGATCGTTGTCGGCGCGGCCATCGGGTGTCACCTTGCGGATTGCGGCGTGCAGCTTTGCTGCGGTGACCGGTTTGCTCAACAGCAGACAATCGGCCTGCTCAATCTCGGCCAGGGCTTCTGTCGAAATATCTCCGGTCAGCACAATCCCGGGCAGATGTTGCTTGAGCACCGCGCGCAGGTTGGCCAGCACGACGACCCCGTTCATGCCGCCGGGCAGGTTGTAATCGGTCAGCACCAGATCGGGCAGGATCGCACCATCGCTGGCCAACGCCAGCGCTTCTGGCCCATCACTTGCCGAGATCACAGTGTGACCGGCGTCAGTCAGCAGCGCTTCCAGCGCTTCGCGCACACTCGGATCGTCCTCCACCAGCGCAATGGTGCAGCCCGTGGTCGGACCGCCACGGGAAGTAAGGCTTGCCTCGCGCCGCGCCGCACCCTTGCCAGAGGACGCGGGCGGAACGGTGACCGTGAACACCGATCCCTTGTCCGGGCATGATCGTACCGCGACAGGATGGCCGAGCAGCAACCCAAGCTCGCGCACGATCGTCAGACCCAGCCCGAACCCGCGACCGCGGGACGGTGCCGGGCTGTCGACTTGATAGAACTCGTCGAAGATGGGGCCGAGTTGGTCTGCCGTAATGCCGATCCCGGTATCCCAAACCTCGATCCGCAATACCGCGCCCGGATGACGGCATCCCAGCAGAATGCGACCGCCGGGCGGGGTATACTTGATCGCATTGGCGAGCAGATTACGCAGCATCGCCTCCAGCAGCCGCGCGTCGCTGACCAGAGTGACCGAGCTCGGCATAACCCGCAATTCCAGCCCCTGCGCCTCTGCCAATGGTGCGAACTCGTCCTGCAACCGCTCAAACAGACTGGCGAGCGCAAAAGGCGCGGCGCTCACTTCGAGCACGCCGGATTCGATCTGGTTGATGTCGAGCAGCGAATTCAGCATCCCCGTCATCGCATCGAGCAGCAGGCCGAAGCGGCCGATCTGTTCCTGCGCTTTGGGATCGGCGATGCTGAGCCGCAGCATCTCCTGGATCAGTGACAGCGATTGCAGCGGCTGGCGCAGGTCATGACTTGCGACTGCCAGAAAGCGGGATTTGCCGCGGTTTGACCGTTCCGCCGCGCGCCGCGCTTCGTCCAGCGCGGCGGCCGTGCGGCGCCGTTCGGTGATGTCGATGAAGGTGATGACCACGCCCTCGACCCGGTCATCATGCGTGCGGTACGGGAAGATACGGCGCACGAACCACGTGCTGCCCGGCCCGCCGATTTCCCGCTCTATCGTCGTGCTCTGGAGCAGCACGATCCGCGCATCGACCAGCAAATCATCATCATCGGCCAGCGATTGGAGATCGGCCAGCGGGCGGCCGATATCGCCGGGTATGACGCTGAAGAAGGTCTTGGTGGCCGGGGTGAAGAACCGGATACACAGTTTCTGATCCAGAAACAGCGTAGCGACATTGGTGCTGTAGAGGATGTTCTGCAAATCGTCCGAGGCGATCCGCTGCCGGTCGAGCGTTTCCTGAAGCTGGCTGTTGAGCGCAATCAGCTCCTCGTTGAGCGATTGCAGCTCCTCCTTGGAGGTCAGCAGCTCTTCATTGGTCGACTGGAACTCTTCATTGACCGAGAGCGCTTCGTCATTGATCGCCTTCTGTTCGAGCACCAGCGCATCGCGGCTCTGGATCGCCCGCATCAGATCGGCATGAGCGCCTTCGAGCTGCCGTTCGAGCTCGCGCATCTGCGCTGCGCTGTCGTGCTGCGGCAGCAGTGCCGGGTCCCGGTCGGCGAGCTGTTCGATGAAGCTGACCAGATGCAGCGCCTCACCATCGCTTTCGATAAAGCGCACCGCGATGGTGAACATCACTGGTGCGCCGTCCACGCTGGTCTGGCACAGGCCCGTTGTCACCAGCGGCTGCGCGCGATCCGCACGCGCAATCGCAAAGCGCAAGGTGCCGCGCAAATCGTCCGGCGCCAGCGCCAGCAGATCGAGCGTCGGCGAGCCCGAGGCAAGACGCAGATAGCGGCTGACCTCACCAACCGAATAGAGGCACTGGCGCTGCGCATTGATCAGCAGGCTGGCCGGTGCGAAACTCGCCAGCACGGTTTCCCGGCACAGATCGGCCAAAGCCGTCTGCCGCGTCATATGGGCCTTGGTTTCGAACGGGCCGAGGCGCGGGATAGATTCGACAAAACTGAGCGGAAAGCCGGCCTCGCCCGGCTTGCTTTCGGCAATGTGGCGATAGATCCGCTCGGCCTTGTGGAGCACCGTGAACCGGTCAGCGACATTGCCCGGGGTTTCGGCCATCCCCAGCAGCAGCACACCGTTTTCGCGCAAGGCAAAGTGGAACAGGCCGATCACCTTCGCCTGCGCCGCGGGCTTGAGATAGATCAGCAGGTTGCGGCAGGACACCAGCGCCATCCGCGATAGGGGCGGATCGTTCAGGACGTCCTGCACCGTGAACACCACTGATCCGCGCAAGGCCGGCGTCACGCGGTAGCCGCCCTCCTCAGCCACGAAATGCTGCGCCAATCGGCTGGCGGGAACCTCGTCCCTGATCGACAGCGAATAGAGCCCCTCGCGCGCAACCGCGATGGCCTGAGCATCGATGTCGGAGGCGAACACCTGCAGCTTGATGTCGCGCCCCGAAGCCCGGATCGCCTCGCGCATCAGGATCGCCAGCGAATAGGCCTCCTCGCCCGTGCTGCACCCCACCACCCAGATCCGCAGCGCGTGATTGTCGGGGAGATTGGCGAGCAGATCAGGGATCACCTCGCTTTCCAGAAGCGCGAACACCGCAGGGTCGCGGAAGAAGCTGGTGACGTTGATCAGCAGATCATCGGCCAGCGCGAGGCACTCGGCCTGGTTGCGGGCGAGCTCATCATGATACCGCGCCAGCGCGCCAGCGGGCAGGCCGCGCAGGCCCATCCGGCGGTGGATGCGCCGCTCCAGCGTACCGCGCTTGTAAGCACTGAAATCCTGCCCAACCTGCCGCTGGAGGAGGGTGATGATATTCTGGATATCACCGGCATCATAGCCTTCGGGCCGCATGGTCCGCGCGGCGGTGGCAGCGGTAATCCGCAAGCCGATGCTCGCCAGTTCTGCCGGAATCCGGGCGATCGGCACCACCGCATGGGCCAGCCCGCTGTCGACCGCGCTTTGCGGCATCCCCTTGTGCTCGGCCTCGCTCGGGTTCTGCACGATGATGTGACCGCCGCTGGCGTGCAGCGCGTCCAGCGCGCCGCTGCCATCATTGCCAGTCCCCGAGAGGATCACCGCGACCGAGCGACTGCCGCATTCCTCAGCCAAAGACCGGAGAAGGAAATCGATCGGCAAACGGGTGTGATCGCCGCTCAATGGGCGCGACAGGTGGAGCACGCCAAACCGGATCGCCAGAAAATAGCCAGGCGGACAGACATAGATCGCGTCCGGCGCGATACCCATGCCCTCGGTGGCCTCGACAATCGGCATGGCAGTATGGGTAGCGAGCAGCTCGGCCAGTTGGCTGGGGTGATGCGGATCGAGATGCTGAACCAGCAGGAACGCCATCCCGGTATCGGCCGGCATAGCATCAAGCAGCCGCGCCATCGCATCGAGCCCACCGGCCGATGCCCCGATGGCCACCAACGGGATGGCCGTCTCTGCCGTGCTACCCGATTTTGTGGGTGCCGAGGCGAGACGCTGTCCCGCCTTCCCGGCGGGCAAGACCTTCCCGACGAGCCTGTCGCCACCTGCTTGAGGAGGACTGCTGTTCGGCATCAGCGAGCAGAACTAGCACCAATCATGCAACCGCGCACGCGGCAAAGCGGTTGGTGCGATGAGCTAATCGCATCACCCGGTCCAATCACGATCCGCGCCAAGGCCATGATCGGACTCAGGCCACCGGCCAATCAACCAGCCAGGATCTGATCTCCGCTTTCTGGCGATCAGCGGATTTGCTTCAATGACCGAGATAAGGGCAAAAGGGCGCGGCTGGTCGCTTGCTTGAGCGCCGGTCGCGCGCACATTCGGGGGGAATGAGAAGCGGTGCGCGCGACCGGCAGATTGAGGTTTGCAGCCGGATGGGGAGAGAGAAGTGGCTGCCTCGCCTTAGTATCCTCGGCTGGTTTCATTCCTCGCCCGCTTATGCCCCGGGGGTACTACGTACAAGCCAAGCCGATAGCGGGCAGTTGCCAGCGAACCCGGTCCTCCAGAACATCGGGGCAGCCCGTATGTCGTCCCTGACGTTTATCGACCCAGGTTCGGTCGTTTACGTTCGCCAATTCATTCGCCAATTCAAACGTCTGCTTACGCCAAGAACCGCCATGAGGCTTTCCGGAATGCTCGAAGCGGCCGCTCATGAGCGCAAGTGGGTGGGAAGCTGAATGGCGGTTCTGCCCACGCGGGTCAGCAACGCTCACGAACAGTGCCTCACTGGTTCTCCCCAACCGCCTGCTGCGGTGCCAATCGGTTCAGGATGTCGCATCTTCTGGCCACTCGCTCATATGCGAACAAGGCGCTGACGGGGGCATCGAGACGTCGGCGCCAGTTGGGATGCTCGGTGATGGTCCCCGGCAAATTGGGTTGTTCGTCGAGCCCGAGCATGTCCTCCAGCGAGACCAATGCGATGGCGGATGGCGTGGAGGCGATGTGGGCAATGGCGGCATCGACCACCGGCGCGGGATCCTCAGGCGCGGGGCGCGGGCCAAGATCCTTGCCGTAGCTGTGGTCGAGAGTTGACCACAAGAGCCCCCGATCCCAGTCGCGGATCGCCTCAGCCTCGGCGCGGGAGGTGCCGAGCGGCAGGCGGCCGAGCGTCTCTGCCCAGTCGAGATCGCGCCCGCGCCACCAGCCCGCCACTGTCACCGTGTCATGCGTCCCGCTCATGGCGGCGCTGAGCGGCGGGTAATCGCCCGCACCGATAAAGCCATGATCGGCGGCGCGTTCAAACCACAGCACTCGCATCCCGAGCATCTGCCGCTCGGTCACGGCGGCGGTGAAGCCGTGGGGGGCGGTGCCGAGATCCTCGGCGATCACCAGCGCGCCCGCGCGGTGCGCCTCCAGCGTGACGAGGCGGATGAGGTCGGCGAAGGGATAGCTGAGGTAAGCCCCCTCCCCCGTCGCTGCGCCTGCCGGGATCACCCACAGCCGCGCGAGGCCGAAGGCATGGTCGATCCGCAGGCCCCCGCCCGCTGCCAGCCCGGCGCGGATCATGGCGATGAAGGGGGCATAGCCGCTGGCGCGCAGGCCTTGAGGGGAAAAGCCGGTGATCGACCAGTTCTGCCCCAGCGGCCCGAGCGGATCGGGCGGCGCGCCGATGGTCAGCCCGTCCAGCATCGCGTGGCGCAGCGACCAGGCATCACTCCCCGAAGGATCGACCCCCACCGCGAGATCGCCGATCAGCCCGATCTCCATGCCTGCGCCCTTGGCGGCGGTCTGCGCGGCGGCAAGGCCTTGCCGCGCGAGCGCCTGCACGAACAGGTGGAACGCGATCTCGTCAGGATGCTCGGCGGCAAAGCGCTGCGCCGCTGCGCCTTCCGGGTCGTGATAGGCGGCGGGCCACCCTTGCCAGCCATGCGCATCGGTGGCCGCACGGAAGTGGCAATCGAGCGCGTCGAACAGCGCATGGCGGCGCAGCATTGCGTCATCCGTGGCGGTGAAGCGGGCACGCTGATCGGGCGAAAGCGCGGCGAAGACGCTGCGCAATTGCGCAAGGCGGCGGGGCAGCGCGGCTGCCCAGTCGATCAGCGCCCCGCCTTCCTCGGCCTCCAGCGGCGGCAGACCCGCCAGCGCCGGGTCGGCGAGCGCGCCGTTGAGGAACAGGCGGCTTGACGGCGAATAGGGGCTGTAGCCCACCCCGTGGCCCGGAAACAGCGCGTGCACCGGGTTGATCGCCAGTGCATCCGCCCCAGCCCCGCCCAGCGCCCGCGCGGCCTCGGCCAGTTCGCCAAAGGTGCCGAAAAGCCCTGCCCGCGCGCCCCGCAGCGCCGGGATCTGGAGCGAGACGCCCCACGGGCGCGCCGCCGTGGGCAAAGGGCAATGTGGCGGCGCCGCCGCCAGCCGCAGCGCGCGGCCATCCAGCACCAGATCATAGTAACCCGGCGCATCCGGCACGCTCAGCCGGGTGCCCTCCACCACGAGCGGGCGGGTCACACCGTCCTCCCCCGTCGCCTCGGCGCGTTGGGGGACGAAGGGCAGATCTATCCCCGCGCCACGATCGCCCACCAGTATTGCCGGGAGCGCCTCGCGCTGCTGCTCGGCCACGGCGAGGCTGCGGATGATCTGGCGCTCGCTCAGCGTTTCATGCCCCAGCGCCGCCAGCACCGCCGCCAGCGCTTCATCGCCGACCACCTGCGCGCGGCCTTCGACATCGGTCCAATCCCGCGCCACGCCGCAAGCCTGTGCCAATGCGTGCAGATGCTGCATCACGCCCCCTTACTATGCTCGCCGCCGCCCAGCATCGGGTCGCCAAAGCGGCTTGGCAAGCCATCCGGGGGCTGGCCAGCACGAAAGAGGCGATGAATACGATTGTCGGACGCAATTCCGCGATTGCTGCAAGCCGTCGCTGCTGCTTAGTGTAGACCAAGGCTTCGGGGGGCGTGAGCCGATGATGATCGTGCAGGCAGCGCCGCGCCCCGCATTGGCCCCCATGGCAGTTCAGGGAGTATGCGCCGCGTGACAACATTGGCCAATGGCAAAACCAATGATCGGGCAAGCGAGCTTGAGGCCCGGATCATCGGCGCGCTGCGCCACCGCGTCGGCAAGAACGAGCGCGCGGCCAAGCCGCATGACTGGTACAATGCCACGGTCCTTGCCCTGCGCGATCAGATCATCGACGCCTGGTTCGCCTCCACCGCGCGCACTCACGAAGCGCAAGGCAAGCGGGTCTATTACCTCAGCCTCGAATTCCTGATCGGGCGGCTGCTGCGCGATGCCCTGTCGAACCTCGGCTGCA
>RDXA01000400.1 GCA_004292705.1 Sphingomonadales bacterium
GCCGCGCTCGCGCAGTTCGGGCGTTCGCACCGTCCATGTCAGCAGCGGGCGACCACTCTCGCGCCACAGCCCGGTCAGCGCACCCGGAATGTCGCGGACATCGCTGGCGAGAAAATCAGGCGCAGCGCGTTCCAGCGCATGGGGCGCGCGCCATGCGCCCTTGTAACCATGATCGAGCGTGTCTGTAATCACCAGACCCCGCACCATGTCGGGCCTATGCTTGGCGAACCACTCGCCCATCCGCAAATCGAAACTCATCACCGCTACAGGTCCGGCATAGCCTTCCAGCGCCTTGGCTATGGCAATGCACGGTTCGGCTAGCGGGAGATGCGGCTGGGCCTTGACCTCGACCAGGATCGGCACCCTGCCCGTCACCAGATCAAGCAAGTCGCACAGGCGCCAGATCGTCTGACGGGTTTGCAGCAATGGGATGCGGCACAAATCGTCCGCCGACCGCAAGGCCACCTTGCCGCGCTCCGATGTCAGCCGCTCAAGCTCCCAGTCGTGGAACACCAGCGGCACATTGTCGCGGCTCATCTGGATATCGCACTCGATCCCCATCCCGGCGGCGATGGCGCCTTCAGCGGCAGCACGCGAATTCTCCGGAACGCCCGCCGAATGCAGCCCGCGGTGGGCATATTCCCACTGCGTCAGCCAATCCGGGGCGCGGCGTGCAATCATGCCTTGAGCGCAATGACCGCATCGACTTCCACCGCTGCGCCGCGCGGCAGAGCGGGCACGCCGACAGCGGCCCGCGCGTGCTGCCCTGCGCCGCCGAAGATCTGCTCCATCAAGTCCGACGCCCCATTGGCAACTTCCGGCTGCTCGGTGAAGTCGGCAGTACAGTTGATGAAGGCGCCAAGCTTCACCACCCGTTCGACCTGATCCAGCAGCCCGGCGGCCTGAAGCTGCGCCACGATCATCAGCCCGCAGGCGCGCGCGGCAGCCTTTCCGGCCTCGACGCTAACGTCATCGCCCAATCGGCCCTTTACCACTACGCCTTCGACGAAGGGGAGCTGGCCCGAGACATAGGCCATGCCGCCATGGACCACGACCGGCACATAGCTGGCGACGGGCGCGGCGGCCTTGGGCAGAGTGATGCCGAGCTCTGCAAGGCGGGCGGTGTAATTCATTGTCAGTCCTCCAGTCGTTCAAGTAGCCAGGGCAGAGCCTCGTCCCAGCGGTCGATCCGCGCTTCGGCATGGCCAGCCTTGTGAGCGCAATCAATGGCATGAGCGATCATCGGCTCACCGCACAGGTGCAGCCGGGTGACATGCGGCGTGATCCCGGCAACCGAGGCATGATGCTGGGCGAGATCGTCGATGAACACCGCGCGGGTGGGCGCATATTCCTCGATGATGGCCTTCAGCGCCGGACCCTTGGGGCCCTGATTGGTAAACACCCGGGCGTTGATGCCAACCTTGGCGAGCTGTTCCGCCCGCGCATCGCGGTGCGCATCGACAAGGTTGGTGAGGATCACCACATCGGCTTTCTCGGCAAGCGTATTGATCCCTTCGACCGCGCCGGCAATCGGCATCTGGCTATCCATCTCGTTGTCGAAGAACTTGCCCAGCATCCGCCAGATATCGGCCGGTGCCAGCAATTCGCCGCCGTCCTGCCAGCGCAGCGCCTCGGCGAAGTTATGGCCTTCGAGGTGGAAGCTGACCCCTTGGCTCGCCTCCAGCCAGTCCTTGAACGGAGCGACCATGTGCAGCAGCACTTCATCGCAATCGGAGATGATCAGGGGGCGGGTCATGCTTGTAAAGCGTCCTTCGCGGCGACCAGTTCCTCAGGCGTGACGGCAAGTGCCTCTGCCGCGCGGATCAGGTCGGGTTCGTGATTGGCGAGAAATTCAAGCGCGGAGGCAAGGATCATCGGATCGGCCAGCCCGGTGCGCAGGGTATCGGGATCAAGACCCGTCAATTCAAGATAGCGGACTGCCCGATCCTTGCATTCCAGCACCCAGCCGAGCGTGGCCAGCGCGAGGCTTTGCGGGTTTGCAGGCTCGGAAGGGGGGCGAAGCGGGATTGTCCTGTCCTTTGCGCGAAGGTAATCGTAAGGCGTTCGGTATGCGGGGCGAGCAGTGACAAAGCGGATCATGGTTGTCGAGGACAATGACCTCAACAGGAAATTGTTCTGCGATGTGCTGCGCGCCAATGGGTTCGAGGTCGAGCCGGTGGCCGACGGCAACATGGTGCTGGAAACTGCGCGGGCCGTATCGCCTGATCTTATCATCATGGATATCCAGCTCGGCGGGGTTTCCGGGGTCGATCTGATCGAGGCGGCCAAGCGGGATCAGGCGCTGTGCGAAATCCCGGTGCTGGCCGTGACCGCCTTTGCCGCCAAGGGGGATGAGGAGCGCATCCGCGCAGCGGGAGCGGCGGGGTATCTGTCCAAGCCCGTCTCGATCAGCCCCTTTATGAACGCGGTGCGCGGGCTGTTGCCGGAAGCGTCCGGCTCGCCGAAAACTTGACAAGCTGCACCATCCGCCGCTTTGCAAACGTAGTATACGAGGGCGCAGCGCCCGACCGCCAGAGCAACGAAAGCACCTGCCCGATGACCCCCACCGAAGTCGAAGCGCGCATCCGCGATCTGATCGAACCCTTCAACAAAAAGGGCATCGCCATTGCCGACGCCACCACCTTCGCCGGCGACCTTGAATTCGACAGCCTGACGGTGATGGATTTCGTCGCCGAGATCGAGGACGAATTCGATGTCATCATCTCGATGAACCAGCAGGCCGAAATCGAAAACTGGGGCCAGCTCGTCGCGGCCGTCCACAAGTTGCAGGATAGCTGATAATGGCAACCGCTATGACTGAAACGCTCACCACCGCCGAGCCGGTTGACCTGCTGGCGAAGTTCGATCCCATCATCCAGACCCGCGAGGCGCTGCTTGCTGCCGGGGTGGAGGATCCGTTCAATCTGGTGATGGAGCAGGTGCTCTCGCCTACCCGTGCGATCTGCAACGGGCGCGATACAATCCTACTCGGCACCTACAACTACATGGGCATGACCTTCGATCCGGATGTCATTGCAGCCGGCAAGGCGGCGATGGAAGATTTCGGCGCGGGGACCACCGGCAGCCGCGTGCTTAACGGCACCTTCCGCGATCACCGCGATGTCGAGGCCGCACTGCGCGAATTCTACGCCATGGATCACGCGATGGTGTTCTCGACCGGCTATCAGGCCAACCTCGGGATCATTTCGACGCTGGCGGGCAAGGGCGACTACATCATCCTCGACATCGACAGCCACGCCTCGATCTATGACGGCTGCGCGATGGGCCGCGCTGAAGTGGTGCCGTTCAAGCACAATGACGTCGAAGCGCTGGAAAAGCGGCTGAAGCGCATCCCCGAAGGCGCGGGCAAGCTGGTGGTGCTCGAAGGCGTCTATTCGATGATGGGCGACGTTGCCCCGCTCAAGGAAATGGTGCGCGTTTCCAAGGAAAACGGCGCGATGGTGCTGGTCGACGAGGCGCATTCGATGGGCTTCATCGGCGAACATGGCCGCGGCGTCGCCGAGGAACAGGGCGTGCTGGACCAGGTCGATTTCATCATCGGCACCTTTTCCAAGAGCGTCGGCACGGTCGGCGGCTTCTGCGTTTCCAACCACCCGAAGTTCGAGGTTCTGCGCCTGGTGTGCCGCCCCTACGTCTTCACCGCCGCGCTGCCGCCTGCGGTGATGGCGAGCTCGGCCACCTCGATCCGCAAGCTCATGCATGGCGGCAACAAGCGTGCGCATCTGTGGGAGAACAGCCGCACGCTGCACAAGGGCCTGCGCGATCTCGGCTTCAAGCTCGGCACCGAAACCCCGCAAAGCGCGATCATCGCGGTCATCATGCCCGATCTCGAGCGCGGCGCGATGATGTGGGAGGCGCTGTTGAAAGAGGGCCTCTACGTCAACCTCGCGCGTCCCCCGGCGACACCTGCGGGGATGACCCTGCTGCGCTGCTCATTGTGCGCCGAGCATACTGCCGAACAAGTCACCACCATCCTCGGCATGTTCGAACGCGCCGGCAAGGCGATCGGGATTATTTGACCTGCTCCCTTCCGGCCGCCCTTTCTCCTTTTCCTGAGAAGGAGTGGAGACAAGGGTCAGTCGATCGTCAGAATCCCCTCCACTGTGCACCATCCCTGCGGCCCGATCAGGTGCCCGTGCGCTGCAGGATACCAATCAAATAACCAGATTGGTTATTTTTCTTGACATCGTGACACTCATTGGTTAGGAATGGGCGATTATGTACTTTACAAACCCAACGGCCTGCCCTAGGAAAATAGGGCAAGGAGCGTTGAACCATGTCGGTACTTTCTTCCCCCCACTTTCATGACGAAGCCAAGGCTTTCGAGTACCTTGAAAGTATCGTGTGGGCGAACGGAGTGGTTTGCCCGCATTGCGGCGTGATCGGTGGCCGCGTGTACGACCTGTCCGGCGTGCGCTCCAAGGCGAGCACGAAGAATCCCGAGGGCAAGGTTCGTCACGGCCTCAAGAAGTGCGGCGAGTGCCGTAAGCAGTTCACGGCCAAGGTTGGCACCGTGTTTGAGCACGCGCGCATTCCTCTCACCAAGATGTTGCAGGCCGTTCACCTGATCGTTTCCAGCAAGAAGGGCATTAGCGCCCACCAGCTTAGCCGCGTTCTCGAAGTCCAGTACAAGAGCGCTTGGTTTCTCGCCCACCGTATCCGCGAAGCCATGCGTTCGGGCGATCTGGCAACCCCGTTCGGTGGCAACGGCGGCGCGGTCGAAGTGGACGAAACCTATATCGGCTTCAAGAATGGCCGCGCACCGCAAAAGGGTACGGGTCACAAGATGGCCGTGCTCGCGCTGGTTGATCGTGACAGCGGCCAGAGCCGTTGGTTCCATATCAACAATGCCCGCGCCGTGGACATTCACCCGATTGTTGCTGCCAACATCAGCCGCGAAGCCCGCCTTATGACGGACGAAGCCAAGATGTACCGCCGCATTGGCCGCGAGTTTGCCGAGCATGGCACCACCGTCCACGCCGCTTTCAACTACGTCGATCTTAACGACCGCACCATCCACACCAACACCGTTGAAGGCGCGTTCTCGATCTTCAAGCGCGGTATGCGCGGCGTGTACCAACATTGCGCCGAGCACCACCTGCACCGCTACCTTGCTGAGTTTGAGTTCCGCTACAACAACCGCACCGCCAACGGCGTTGACGACCGCCAACGCGCTGTGAACGCGGTGCAGGGCATTGCTGGCAAGCGCCTTACGTATCAATGATTAGTGACGTCCGGCTCTCGTTCGCAGAAGAGGCGAATTTTTGTCCACAGGCCCTGTAGGTGGAAAGTGAAGAATCGGCGCTTGACACCTCGGAATCCTTAACTTTTTGCCATTACCCTAGCGCCATCAAAACTGTGGATAGAACTTTTGTTCCCCTTCTGTTCCATATTAGAGGTTGCGCCTTTATCAGCGAATCTCTATATGTCAAGGGTGAATAAAGAACATGTGGAGAACAAAGTGGCAAACGAGAAGCTTAAAGAGGCATTGCACTTCGTCATAGAGTGCTGCGATGACTCGTCGCGGCTCGGAGCTGTGCGCCTAAACAAAATTTTGTGGTTTTCCGACTGCCATTCGTATCGGGAACACGGTGCTTCAATAACTGCGGATGGCTACGTGAAGCGGCGTTTTGGGCCCGTTCCAAAGCGCGTACTTGCAGCCACTCGGGAGCTAGAAGAGGAAAGCAAAATCGCGATCCGGGAAGTTCCGTATTCGTCTCGAAAGTCTTTCCGAGAGTTTATTTCTCTGAAGCAGCCAGAGCACTCAGCTCTTAGCGAGCAAGATATGGCTGTGCTCAAAGCATACACTACACTCATCTGCAACGAGTTCAGCGCAGCGCAGATCAGCGATCTGTCGCACGATCAAGTGTGGGAGGCGGCAGATGAAGGCGAGGAAATCCCTCTCTACACAATCTTTGCGTCGGTTCCTGGGGCAATCACCGACGAAGTGAGAAGTTGGGCAAACAAAGTTGCGCTAGCTAACGCGGCATAGGTATACGGCCAACGCACTAGAAAATTACAGGGTTTTGTTGCGATGGCCACCTTTGCCAAACTCCGTGAAATCGTTGAGGAGCCCCTCGCGGCGAGCGCCATAGATGACGCTTCGTCGCTATTCGATCGATTTGACGATGCGTGGGAAGGGCTCAAGTGGTTGCTGGCCCGAAAAGCTGATAGTCTCGGCGAAGCTTCGCGTGGGGGCAACGCAAATCTAAGGCTCTACGTGCAAGCTGGCGACGCTATCGCGGATGCACCAGAGATTTGGCTACTATTTGAGATTGAGAATAACCAAATTGTGGTCCACTCAATCAAATTTTTGAAGGCCGCCAATGAGCAAGACGAAGACCCAGCTTGAGAAATTCAAGGACGCTGCGCTCGAACTTGAGTGTGACGATGACGAGCAGAGTTTCAAAGAGCGACTGGGAAACCTAGTGCGGCAAAAACCAAAACCCGAAAAATAACCCATCTGGTTATTTCTCTTTCCTACAGCGTAACGCTCGGCCTATACCGATAGGCATGATGGGCGAATCGCAAGAGCGACGAACCGCCCGAAATTAGCGCCCTTCTGGCGGTTAGATCGTTGACTTTGCCCCGCTTTGTTCGCGGGTTTGTAAAGTACATAATCGCCTAGGAATGGGCACAGTCGAGAATTACCGATTCGCCAGCAGGCGGCCTTCCCCTTCGCGGAAGTGCCGCCTTTTTTGTCTGCGCCGCAGGAGCCCCGCCATGCCCAGAAATCCCGGCAAGCGCATCGCCATTCGGCCCAGCCTGAAGGAGGGCGAAGGCGGACGGATCAAGAACAATTGGCGGGCGCTGTTTCTCGATCACCTTGCCGAAACCTCGAACGTCAGCGAATCCGCCGCCAAGGCCGGAATCAGTCCTAGCCGCGCCTACAAGGTGCGCCGCGAGGAGCCCGAGTTCGCCCGCCAATGGCTCGCCGCGCTGTGGGAGGGTTACACGCACCTCGAGATGGAAGTGGTGCGCCGTTTGCGTTCCGGCGATCAGACCACCACGGATTCGGGTCGTTATGACTTCGCCAATGCCGTGCGCCTGCTCGCCGCGCACCGCGACAATGCCTCGCAGGCAATGGCCCAGCAACGCAATGTCAGCGCCGCCGAAGTGCGCGCCTCGATCGACCGCAAGGTCGAGGAAATCCGGCTGCAGATCAGGCATGAACGTGCCCGCGCGGAGAGTGGCCAGTGACCGCAGAAGACGGCCCCGTCTGGACGCCCGACGAACTCGCCGAAGCCGCCAAACGAATCCCTGCGGCGCTCGACCAGCGCGAAAAGAACGCATACCCATGGCACTGGAATCAAAGCGCCCGCCGCGAACAATGCGCCCCTGATGGCGACTGGCGGGTATGGATGATCATGGCAGGGCGCGGGTTCGGCAAGACCCGCGCCGGGGCAGAATGGGTGCGGCTGATCGCTGAAGCCCATCCTCAGGCACGGATTGCGCTGGTATCGGCCTCGCTGGTGGAAGCCCGGTCGGTAATGGTGGAAGGCGAATCCGGCTTGTTATCGGTCGGCCCGCCGGAAAGCCGCCCGCTGTTTGAACCCTCGCTGCGGCGGCTGCGCTTCCCCAACGGGGCGCAGGCCCAGCTGTTCTCCGCCGCCGAGCCCGAAACCCTGCGCGGCCCGCAACACAGCCATGCCTGGTGTGACGAGATCGGCAAGTGGCCGCTGTCGCACGAACGGGCGACGCGGTGCTGGGACAATCTGCTGATGGGCCTCAGGCTGGGGGATCGTCCGCGCATCGTGGTCACCACAACGCCGCGCGCCGTGCCGCTGGTGCAGCGGCTGGTGGCGCAGCAGGCCGATGGCAGCGTGCAGATCACGCGCGGCTCAACCTTGGCCAATGCCGCCAATTTGCCCGCGCGCTTTCTGGCGGCCGTCAAAAGCGAGTTCGGCGCCACCCAGCTGGCCAGGCAGGAGATCGACGGCGAGCTGCTCGAGGATATCGCAGGCGCGCTGTGGACGCGGGCGCTGCTGGAACAGGTGCGCGAACATGGCCCGGTGCCCGCGCCGTCGCGGGTGGTGATAGCAGTCGATCCGCCTGCCGGCACCGACGGCGACGAATGCGGGATCATTGTGGCCGCGCTGGGCGAGGACGGAATTGCGCGGGTGCTGGCGGATTGCTCGGTCAAGGGCGCTGCGCCCGCCGAATGGGCGCAGCGCGTTGCCGATGGTGCGCGCGAGTGGAATGCCGACCGCGTGGTGGCCGAGGCCAATCAGGGCGGCGCCATGGTGGGCAGCGTGTTGCGCGCGGCCGATCATGCAATGCCGGTCAAGCTGGTGCACGCGACCCGCGGCAAAGTGGCCCGCGCCGAACCGGTCGCAGCGCTCTACGCCGCCGGGCGGGTGCGCCATGTGGGCCTGTTCGCGCGGCTGGAAGATCAGCTGTGCGGGCTGCTGGTCGGCGGCAGTTACGCCGGCCCCGGCCGCAGCCCCGACCGCGCCGATGCGCTGGTGTGGGCGATGACAGAGCTGCTGCTGGGGCGGCAGCGAGAGCCGAGGGTGGTAAGCTTCGACTAGCATCCGAGTTAGTGCGGAATCGGCCTAGCCAGTCACCCAGGAACAAGTCCGGGCCGACCTGTAGTGCCGAAAATCAAGGAAATTCCATGGCTTTGCTCGACAATCTCCGTTCCGCCTTCAAGGGCGGGGCGCATCCTCGCGTGCCGCTTTCTGGGGCGATGATGCATGGCTGGTATCCCGCCTGCGAAGTCGCTTGCGGATCGCGCCCTTTTGAATACACCCGTGCGATCGCCGAGGGTTTCCTCGCCAACCCGATCGCCCAGCGTTCGGTGCGGCTGCTGGCCGAGGGGATTGGCCAGGCCCCGCTCCACTGCTCCGATCAGCGTCTCGCCAGGCTGGTGACCGCGACCAGCGCCGGGCAATCGCTGGTCGAAACGCTCGCAGCACACCTACTGCTGCACGGCAATGGCTATGTCCAGATCCTCAAGGATGCGAGCGGCGTGCCGGTGGAACTGTTCGCCCTGCGGCCAGAGCGGGTGCAGGTGGTGCTCGATCACAAGGGCTGGCCATGCGCTTATGATTATGCCGTGAGCGGGGAGACGGCAAAGCTGCCGTTGGTCGACGAGGACGGCTGGCCCGAAACCATCGCGATCCGCACCATGCACCCGCTCAACGACCATAACGGCGCGGGCGCACTGCAAGCGGCGTGGCAGGCAGTGCTGATCCACAATGCCGCAACCCACTGGAACCGGGCGCTGCTGGAGAATGCGGCGCGGCCCTCGGGCGCGCTGGTCTACGAAACCGGCGACGGCGCGACACTGGCGCAGGAGCAATTCGAACGGCTGAAGCGCGAGCTGGAGATCGCCTTTTCGGGTGCTGCCAATGCAGGCCGTCCGATGCTGCTCGACGGCGGGCTCAAGTGGCAAAGCATGGCGCTGACCCCGGCCGACATGGACTTTGCGACCCTCAAGAGCGCGGCAGCGCGCGACATTGCGCTGGCGTTTGGCGTGCCGCCGATGCTGCTCGGCCTGCCAGGCGACAACACTTATGCCAATTACCGCGAGGCCAACCGCGCGCTGTGGCGGCTGACGCTGCTGCCGCTGGCAGAGAAGATCTTCGCCTCCTTGCGCGAGGGCCTTGCGCCGTGGTTCCCCGAAGCGGTGCTGGCGATCGACCTCGATCAGGTCCCGGCTCTCTCCGAAGACCGCGAGCGGTTGTGGTCGCAGGTCTCCGACGCCGATTTCCTGAGCCGCGCCGAAAAGCGCCAGATGCTGGGCTTGCCGCCCGAGGAGAACGTAGCATGAGCCGCGAGGACATCCTTGCCAGTCTGATGGCGCAGGCCCGCGAGGAAGGGGCCGGCCTCGTCACCTTGCGCGCCATCGTCGAGGAGGCGAGCGCGCTCGCCGCCGATCGCGTTCTCGAACGACTCGGTCTTGGCGACGCGGGCGCCGAGGGCGATCTGATCGAACTGCGCGAGCTGCTCGGTGCGTGGCGCGATGCCAAGACGAGCGCGTGGAAGGCGTTTGTCGACTGGCTCATCCGGGGCGCGCTGGCGCTGCTGCTGATCGGCATCGCCGTCAGGCTCGGTGCCTGGGACCGGCTGTGATGCATCCCGCCCCCCTCATCCGGTTTGCCGGCTATGCGGCACTGTTCGACATTGCCGATGCCGGACGGGACACGATCCGGCGCGGTGCCTTTGCCCGGACGCTGGCAGCGCGCGACCGACCGTTGCCGCTGTACTGGCAGCACCGGTCGGATCAGGTGCTCGGCGTGATCGAGCATGCCAGCGAGGACGCGCGCGGCCTCAGAGTGATCGCCCGGATCGACCGTCCCCACAGCCGCGCTGCGCACCTGCTGGCGCAAGGCGCGGTGAGCGGCCTCAGCTTCGGCTTCCGCACCCGTGCGGCGCGACATTCGAACGGCGGGCGCGAACTCATGGAGATCGAGCTGTTCGAGGTCAGCCTCGTCACCCACCCGCTCCACCCGATGGCGCGGGTTCACCTCGTCGCCTGACGATCCTGCCATCCCTCTCTCTCCACCGGCCGCCACAAGGGGCGGCCTTTTTCTGCCCAACCGAAAGGCCACTGCCCCATGGACAATACCCCCACTCCCGTGACCACCACCGCCGATCCGCTGGACGCGAGCTTCGACATCGTG
>RDXA01000401.1 GCA_004292705.1 Sphingomonadales bacterium
CGGGACGCCGCCCGCGACGAGGCCCTCGACCAGCGCGGCGTGGATTGCGCGGTTGGAATGCACCGCCTCGCTCCCCCCGCGCAACAGCGCCGCATTGCCTGCGCGCACGCACAGCGCAGCCGCATCGGCGGTGACGTTGGGGCGGCTTTCGTAGATGATCCCGATTACGCCAATCGGCACACGAATCCGCTGAAACTTCAATCCGTTGGGACGCTCGCTTGCGTCGATCATCTCGCCTACCGGATCGGGCAGGTCGGCGACTGCAGCGACCGCATCGGCAATCCCGGCGAGACGCGCTTCATCGAGCGCCAGCCGGTCAAGCATCGCCTTGGACAGCCCGTTCGCCTCGCCCGCCGCAAGGTCCCTCGCATTGGCGTCCAGCACCGTCGGCATTGCTGCCCGCAGGGCCTCGGCCGCGCGGTGGAGCGCGGCGGCGCGCGCGTCGCTGGGCAAGGCGGCAAGCTTGCGCTGCGCGAGGCGCGCGGCGTTGGCGAGGCCGTGCACCAGCGCTTCGGGCGGGGGACTTTCTGCGAGGAGAGCGGGTGCTGCGGACTGAGTCATGACCGCAGCCCTAGCATTATCGTGCACAGCTGTCAGGCCCGCTGCTCGCAGGCGATTCGGCGAGTCGTTCAGCGATTCGCCTATCCGCACCGGCACCTATGACACCGCGAGACTTGGTAACGTTCACTTCACCGCGATTCCGTTTCGATTCACCCTCGGCACAACACTGCGGATTCGACCGGCGCGGGCGGCACTGGTAGCGGCGCTTCCCGGGGCATTCAGAACATAAATCGGGGCCGCATTTGTCTGACAGCAATTCCGCACTCAGTTGGGGCGATCGGCTGCGCCGTTGGTTCCCTGACCGCGAGTTTTTCATGCGCGCCGACGGGCAGGTCCGATTCATCAAGGTTTCGGCCAAGTTGCAGATGCGCGTCGCTGCCGGTGCGGCAGGGGCCGTCGTTCTGTGGCTCGTTGCACTCGCCGTAATGGGTTGGGGCCAGTATCGCGCCGAAGCCGACCTTGCGTCGCTGGCCGAAGAGAAAGCGCGGGTTGCCAGCGCCGAGGAACGGCTTGAAGCCTATGGCGGCAATCTCGACAAGGTTGTGGACGATCTGAAAGAGCGTCAGACGTTCCTCGAGGAAATGGCGCAGATGCTGCCCGAGGACATGGTCACCGAGGATACAGCCGCGGGCACCATTACCGACTCCACCGCCGAGTCCAGCGAGACGGTGGAAAAAGTCGGCGCGCTGATTCCCCAAGCGCGCGGCCTCGCCGAGATCGAAGCGCGTCAACTCGCTTTTGCCGAACGCCTCACCCGCTTCGCCGATGCCCGCGCCCGCCGCGCCGAGGCGGCGATGCGCAAGTTGAATCTCGACCCCAAGTTCCTCAGCCGTGAAACCCAGCAGGCCATGGGCGGTCCGTTCGAGGCTCTGGCGGGGGCTGACGACATCGATCCACGCTTCGAACGGCTCGGCCTGAGTCTTGCGCGCATGGCAGTGCTGGAACGCGCCTTGGACGGCATTCCGCAGGTCGTTCCGGCAAGCGTTGAAAATATCACCTCGGGCTTCGGCTACCGCCGCGATCCTTTCAACGGGCACGGTGCGATGCATTCGGGCATCGACTTCAAGGGCGCCGTTGGTTCACCGATCTTTGCCGCCGCCGAGGGCCGCGTGACCTTTGCCGGATGGAAGGCAGGATACGGCCAGGCGATCGAGATCACGCACGGTAACGGGATGTTGACCCGTTATGCGCACTTGTCGCGGATCGGCGTGCTGGTGGGCGAGTCAGTTGAGGCCGGGGCCACTATCGGCGGGCTCGGCAGCACCGGGCGTTCGACGGGGCCGCACCTGCATTTCGAAGTCCGCATCAATGATCGCGCGGTCAATCCGCGCCCGTTTCTGGAGGCCGCCCCCGATGTTCTCAAGGAAGTCCGCCGAAGCGGATCAAACCGCCTCGCAGCCACCCGCGCGGCCCGTTAACAGGAGCAGCGGTATGGCCTCGGGTTCGACCTTTTCGGTCATCGGCGCGGATGTCACGATCACAGGCAATATCAGCGCCTCAGCCGATCTGCACATCGACGGCGCGGTTGATGGGGACATCACCTGCGCTGCCTTGGTGCAAGGCGAGAAAAGCAGCATCAGCGGTGCCGTTGTGGCCGAAAGCGCGCGGATGGCGGGCAAGGTTACCGGATCGATCACCGCGCGCGAGCTGGTGATCCTCAAGACCGCGCGGGTCGAAGGCGATGTGCATTATGATGCGCTCACGATTGAGCAAGGCGCGGAAGTCGACGGCCGGTTTGCCCCGAATGCGCGCACAGCGGTAAAGGCAGTGCCGAGCGCAGCGGCAGAAGCAGCCGAGTAGTTTCGAGGCTGCAAGGCTATTTTCCCCGACCCCTCCCGTGAGGAGAGGCGAGGGGCCGTCAAAGCACCTCGGCCCGCAATGTCTTGCGATCCAGCTTGCCGATCATCGTCTTGGGCAGGCTGTCACGGATCACCACCTCATCGACCCGTTCGTGCTTGCCGATCTTGGCGTTGAGCCAGCTCGCCAGTTCCTCGCC
Source organism: Sphingomonadales bacterium (assembly GCA_004292705.1). Lineage (GTDB taxonomy): Bacteria > Pseudomonadota > Alphaproteobacteria > Sphingomonadales > Sphingomonadaceae > Erythrobacter. The sequence continues at coordinate 2,558 of RDXA01000401.1, forward strand.
CGTGGCAGTCGCACCCTCTTGCAGCGTGACATAGGCGCGCGGAACTTCGCCGCGATATTCCTCGGGCACGCCGATCACCAGTGCCTCCTTGACGGCGGGATGGTTCAGGATCACGTCCTCGACCACGCTCGGGAAGACCTTGAAGCCGCCGACCGCGATCATGTCCTTGATGCGGTCGACGATCTCGAGGAAGCCATCTGCGTCCACCCGCGCAACATCGCCGGTGCGCAGGTAACGCTTTCCGTCGCGCTCCACAAAGCTGTCGGCATCGGCTTCGGGGTGGTTCCAGTAACCGCGCATCACTTGCGGGCCATGAACGGCAAGCTCTCCCGGCTCGCCCTCGGGCGCGAGGCGCGAGGGATCTTCCTTGTCGAGGAGAATCACTTCCGTCCCCGGGACCAATTGGCCGATCGTGCCGCGCTTGCGGGTGCCTTCGTAAGGATTGGCGGAAACCACGCCGGCGCTCTCGGTGAGGCCATAGCCCTCGCACACACGCACACCGGTCACCGCCTCGAACTTCTCGTGGACTGGCCCCGGCATCGGCGCGCCGCCGGAGATGCAAACCTTGAGGCTGGAGAGATCGGTCTTGGCAAGATCGGGGTGATCGAGCATCGCCTGAAACATCGTCGGCACACCGGGAAAACCGGTGCAGCGATATTTCTGGATCGTCTCGAGCACCTGCTTCGTTTCGAAGCGCGGCACCATCGCGATCGACGCGCCGGTGACGCAGGCGTGATTGAGCAGCGCGGTGTTGGCGAAGACATGGAAGAACGGCAACGCGCCCATGAACACCTCGGCGGCAGCGTTGCCGAAGGGGTTGATCGCCGCGACCTGCTGCGCGTTCACCGACAGCTGGTCATGCCCGAGCATCGCGCCCTTGGGCCGTCCGGTGGTGCCGCCGGTGTATTGCAGCAAAGCGAGATCGTCCGGCGTGACGGCGACGGGGGTGGACGGCCGGTCAGGCATCATTGCGGCCCAGCTCTTGACTGCTGCGCCATAGGCGACATCGGCAATCTGGCTGCGCTTCAGCAGCTTGAGTGCGATGCCCTTGTACCACGGCAGCATGTCGGCAAGGCCGCCCACTACAAGCGTTTCCAGCGCCGACCCGTCGAGCACCTTCTTGGCGGTCTTGTAGAGTTCCGGCACGTCGAGCGTCACCAAGACCTTTGTGCCGGAATCGCCCACTTGCCAGCTCAGTTCCTCGACCGAGTAGAGCGGCGAGAAGTTCACCACAACCGCCCCCGCCATCATCGCGCCGTAATAGGCGGCGGCGTAGATCGGGACATTGGGGAGAAACAGACCGACCCTGTCGCCCTTGGCGATCCCCATGGCCTGAAGGCCGGCAGCAAAGCGCTGGGCATCGGCAAAGATGGCCCGATAGGTATAAGTGCGACCGAGAAAGTGCAGAAATGGCGCGTCGGGGTTGGCGCGCATGGTGCGCTCGAACATGGCGGGCAGACTGAGCGCCTCGAACCGGGTTTCGAGCGGAGTGGGATGGTGGTAAGCCACGTTACTGACAGTCATGTCAATAATACTGGCCGATTAGATCGCGCCCCACAAGCAAAAGTCGCGCCCGAACGGCGGATTTTTGATGGTGCGCAAAGCCGTTGGCCGGAGGCGCCCGAAGCGCGCTCCGGCCAGCAGCTCAGCGTCAGATGAACCCGCTCTCCGGATCGATCTTTTCTTCAGCAGCTTCCGCCGCGCGGCGGGCAGCGAGCCATGCTTCGGCCTCGGCCTCCTGCGCGGCTTGTGCGGCGGCCTTATGGGTCGCGTCACGCTCGGCGCGCAGTTCCGCGATCAGGTTTTCGCGATCATTGCGCTCCGGCTTGGCGGGCGCATCGGCGTCTTCGGTGATCCCGGCGCGCTTTGCCGCCTTGGCGACCATCGCGTCGAGCTCACGCTGCGAACACAGGCCCAGCGTCACCGGGTCTTTCGCCTGGATGTTCTGGATGTTCCAGTGCGAGCGGTCGCGGATGGCACCGATGGTGTTGCGGGTGGTGCCGATCAGCTTGCCAATCTGCGCGTCCGACACCTCGGGGTGGTTGCGCAGGATCCAGGCGATGCCGTCGGGCTTGTCCTGCCGCTTGGAGACCGGGGTGTAGCGCGGACCCTTGGTGCGGGTCACTTCGACCGGCGCCTTGTGCATCTTGAGCACATAGGTGGGGTCATTCTGACCCAGCTCGATCTCGCCCTGCGTCAGCTCGCCCGAGTGCACCGGATCACGCCCGGTATATTTGCTGCCCGCAAGATCATCCGCCATCGCCTGCACTTCGAGGATGTGGAGGCCGCAGAACTCGGCAATTTGCTCGAACGACAATGCGGTGTTGTCCACCAGCCAGGTCGCGGTGGCATGCGGCATCAGCGGCTTGGGCTGATCCTTGGTCGCCATGAGGGAAGTCTCCGTTGAAAATGAAAGGGCCGCCCCTTGCGGAGCGGCCGTCTTGAACACTCAGATAGGCGAAAGCCGCGAAAACGGCAAGAAATGGATTCAGAAAGCCGGCATCGCCTGGAGCGAAACCGCCTCTTCCTCCTCGAGCGCAACCAGACCGGCAAGGAACTGCCGGGTCGCGGCTTCCCAGCTGAAGCTTGCCCCATAGGTCGCGCAGGCCTTGCGATTGCAGTAGCGCGCGGCGTCGATCGCGCGGGTAAGGTCCTCGGACATCGCCCCCACGGTGTTCGTCACAATGTCGACCGGCCCGGGCACCGGGAAAGCGGCAACCGGCGTGCCGCAAGCCAGCGCCTCGATCATGACGAGACCGAAGGTGTCGGTGCGGCTCGGAAAAACGAACACGTCCGCGCCCGCATAACATCCTGCCAGCTCCACCCCGGTTTTCTTGCCGAGGAACAGTGCGTCGGGGAACTTCGTCTCCAGCGCCGCGCGGGCCGGGCCGTCCCCCACGACCACCTTGGTGCCGGGATAGGGGCATGCGAGGAAGGCCTCGATGTTCTTCTCGACCGCGACGCGCCCGACATAGAGCAGGATCGGCCCGTCAATCCCAGCATACTCGGGCGGCGGGGGCGCGTCAGGCGAGAAGCAGGTCAAATCGACTCCCCGGCTCCAATGGGTGAGATGGGTAAGACCCTGTTCGCGCAGCTGCGCGCGGATCGTCTCGGTCGCCACCATGATCCGCTGCGCCGGGCGATGGAACCAGCGGATATAGGGCCAGAAGACGCTCGCCGGCAGGCCGGTGCGGCGTGCGAGGTAATCGGGGAACTGCGTGTGATAGGCGGTCGTGAAGGGCACTTTGCGACGCAGGCAGTACCGCCGGGCCGCAAAGCCCAGCGGACCTTCGGTGGCGATGTGAACCGCTTCGGGCGCGATTTTCGCAAGTTGCCGCCCGACCGCGCCGGGTGCAGTCAGCGCGAGGCGGATTTCGGGGTAGGTCGGTGCGGGGATTGAAGGATAACCCTCGGGCGAGATCACGGTCACCTGATGCCCCCACCCCCGCAACACCTCGCAGGTGGTTGAAAGCGTTCGCACCACGCCATTGGTCTGCGGATGCCACGCGTCGGTGACGATGGCGATCGAGGCCGGGGCTGTCGGCGTGATCGCAGCGCGATCTGTGAAGATGCTCGTGTGCCGGTTCACGCCGCCTCGCGTGCCGGATCAACCACGTTCGAGACGGCCAGCTCGCCCTTCTCGGCACGGCGCTTCATCTCTTCAGGCCAATGGAGGATTTCCATTCGCCCGTCGTGATGTTCCACCAGCGCATTGCAGCCTTCAACCCAGTCACCGTCGTTCCAGTATTCGACCGGCTTGCCGTTGTGTTCGAACATCCGGAATTCGGCGGTGTGGATGTGGCCGCAGACCACTCCGTCGACCCCGCGCTCGCCAGCGGCACGGGCGACGACTTCCTCATACTTGCCGATGAACTCGACCGCGTTCTTGACCTTGTGCTTGGCCGCCTTGCTCAATGACCAATAGGGCTTGCCCAGCCAGCCGCGCACGACGTTCACCGTGACATTCAGCTTCATCATCAGGTGGTAAGCATGATCGCCCACGAAGGCGAGCCAGCGGTGCGAAAGCATCACTGCGTCAAACTCGTCGCCGTGCAGCACCATCAGTCGGCGGCCATCGGCGGTGTCGTGGAAGGCCGCACGGCGGATCTCGATCCCACCGAAATTGAGGCCCGTGAACTGGCGGAACATCTCGTCATGGTTGCCGGGGATGTAGACCACCCGCGTGCCGCGCCGCGCGCGCTTCATGATGCGCCAGACGATGTCGTTATGCGCTGCCGGCCAGTAGAACTTCTTTTTCAGCCGCCAGCCATCGATGATGTCGCCAACCAGATACATGGTCTCGCTGTCGACATTGTCGAGAAAGTCGATCAGCAAATCGGCATTGCAGCCCTTGGTGCCCAGATGCACGTCACTGATCCAGACCGTGCGATAGCTGCGCCGTTCACCCCCTTCAGGCTCGGGTGTGCGAGGGGCGGCGAGCGGAAAGCTCGCGATATTGTCGCTGATCAGGTCGGACAGATGGGCACCGGTCATGAGCAATCCCTGCTTGTCTTGTCGTGCTGAGACGTCCCCATGGCAGGGAAATGTTACAGCCGACTCACAGGGAAATGACGGTTCCGCGTCATTTTCCGCTTTGCGGCTGGACGCAGCAGATCATGCAGCAGTGCGTTTATGACGTGAATATGGTCGGGACACGACACAGGAGGCGGTTTGCCGGGGCACCATTGGGCGGGCAGCTCAGCCCATCGGGACAAACCCTTGCAGCGCCGTAATCCGCGCAATCCACGCGCAGATATGCGGGTAATCACCCAGCCCAAAGCCGCCCTCCTCGGCGACATGGGTGTAGGGGAAGAGCGCGATATCGGCGAGAGTTGGAGTGTCCCCGCAGAAAAAGGCGGTGTCGCCCAGATGTTCGTTCATCAGGGCCAGCGCCGCGCAACCCGCAATGCGCTTGGGCATGATCTGCGCACGCTGCTCGGCCGAGAGGTTCGCCTCGCCCACAAAGCGCAGCCAAAAGCGCAGCGTGGCGACATTGGGTTCGTGGTTATACTGCTCGAAGAACATCCAGCGCAGCATGTCGGCCTGTGCGAAGCGTTCGTCCGGGATCAACGCGCTACCATGAGCGAGATACCAGCAGGCGGCATTGCTCTCTGGCAAGAACAGCGCCTCCGCGCCCTTACCGATCTGCAGTACCGGAATACGGCCATTGGCGTTGACCGTCGCAAGAAACTCCGGCGTGCGGGTTTCGCCCTTCATGATGTCATACTGCCGCGTCGCCAGCGGCAGGCCGAGCAGCGCTGCGGTGAGCCTGATCTTGTAGCAATTCCCGCTGCGGGGATCCTCGTGGAGGGTGAGCGTTTCAGCCACCGGCCACTTCCAGCACGATCTTACCGATATGCTCGCCCGCTTCCATCCGTGCATGGGCAGCGGCGGCTTCGGCGAGAGGGAAGGTCATGTCCATCACCGGTGAAAGCTCGCCATCCACGAACAGCGGCCAGGCATTGTCGGCGATCTCGTCGGCGAGTGCGGCTTTGAAGGCGTCCGAGCGCGGGCGCAGGGTCGATCCGGTCAGCGTCAGGCGGCGCATCATCACCAGCGCCATGTTCAGGTCGGCCTTGGCCCCGCCCAGCACTGCAATCGTGACATGACGACCATCGTCGGTGAGGCACTTGAGATTGCGCGGCACATAATCGCCCGAAACCATGTCGAGCACGATGTGGACGCCCTTGCCGCCGGTATGTGCCATCACGGCCTCGACGAAATCGGTTTCGCGATAATTGATGGCGAGATCTGCGCCGATCCGCGTGGCGGCAGCGCATTTTTCGCTATCGCCGCAGGTCACGATCACGTCCATACTGAAGGCCTTGGCGAGCATGATCGCCATCGTCCCGATGCCGCTTGTGCCGCCATGGACCAACACCGTCTCGCCATCCCGCGCGAGCCCGCGCTCGAACAGGTTGTGCCACACGGTGAACAACGTCTCGGGCAAGGCGGCCGCCTCGGCCAGCAGCATCCCCTCGGGCACGGGCAGGCAGTGCTGCCAATGCGCCGCGCAGTATTCGGCATAACCGCCGCCCGGGGTCAGCGCGGCGACAAGCTGCCCGATCATCTCACGCGGGACTTCATTGCCGGCGGCGACCACCTCACCTGCGACTTCGAGCCCCAGCAAGGGGGAGGCACCCGGAGGGGCGGGATACATGCCCGCACGCTGCAAGCAATCGGGGCGGTTGACCCCGGCATAGGCAACGCGGATCAAGACATCGTCCGGCCGCAGTCGCGGCAGCGGGGAGGTCTGGGGGCGCAGCACCTCCGGCCCACCAGGCGCATCAAACCCAATCGATTGCATGGTCTCCGGCAAGTTCGTTCCGTCGCTCTCGCCTACCATTCAAAGCCCCCGATCGACCGCAATTAACTATATCTCATCGACGAATAACCGTCTCGCCGATTGACAGCAAGGCGCTTCCCCCTGATGCTGCATCTTAATGGAAGAACCGGATCGCCCACGCCCCAGTGGAGACGCGGCGAGTCGCCTGGCGGGCGAGGACCTTGCCCCCTACTCGCAAAGCGAGCTGGACGAACGGATCGGCTTGCTCGAAGCGGAGATCGATAGGGTCAAGGCGCATCGTGACAAGGCCGCCGCCCATCGGGCCGCTGCTCATGCCCTATTCGGAAAGGGCGAGGGATGATTTGCGACCCCAGCCCCGTTGTATTCCTGTCGGGGGATTCGCAATTCCTGCTTCTCCGCCCATATAGTCCGCAAATGGCCCTCTCCGCTCGCTGGCCACGAGCATCCACCGCCCGCAGATAGAGGCCCCTCATGCCCAGCTTCGCCCAGAACCTCGAACGCACGCTGCACAACGCGCTCGGCAATGCGTCCGAACGTCGGCACGAATATGCCACGCTCGAACACCTGCTTCTGGCGCTGATCGATGATGAGGATGCAGCGGCGGTCATGGCCGCCTGCGGGGTCGACCTGGCCGAGCTGGGCGAGGTGGTGAAGCAGTATCTTGATCAGGAATATCAATCACTTAAGACGGAAGATGGGGCCGATCCGCAGCCTACCGCTGGCTTCCAGCGGGTGATCCAGCGCGCGATCCTGCATGTGCAGTCCTCCGGCAAGGACACTGTCACCGGCGCCAACGTGCTGGTCGCGCTGTTCTCGGAGCGGGATAGCTATGCCGTCTATTTCCTCCAGCAGCAGGACATGAGCCGGCTCGATGCGGTGAGCTATATCAGCCACGGCATCGGCAAGGGCGGCCGTCAGATCGAAAGCAAGACTCCGCAGGGCACCGACAAGCAGGAAGAGACCGAGAAGACCAAGGAGACCGGCGGCAACAAGAAGGAAACCGCGCTCGACCAGTTCACGGTGAACCTCAACACCAAGGCGGAAAACGGCAAGATCGATCCGCTGATCGGGCGCGGGCCGGAGGTGGACCGGACGATCCAGATCCTGTGCCGCCGTTCGAAGAACAACCCGCTCTATGTCGGCGATCCCGGCGTCGGGAAGACCGCGATCGCCGAAGGCCTCGCGCGCAAGATCGTTGAAGGCGATGTGCCCGAGGTGCTGGCCGAGGCGGTGATCTACTCGCTCGACATGGGCGCGCTGCTCGCGGGCACCCGCTATCGCGGCGACTTTGAGGAGCGGCTGAAGCAGGTCGTCACCGAATTGGAGGCGATGCCTCACGCGGTGCTGTTCATCGACGAGATCCACACGGTGATCGGCGCGGGCGCGACCAGCGGCGGGGCGATGGACGCCTCGAACCTGTTGAAGCCCGCCCTGTCGAGCGGCGCGATCCGCTGCATCGGTTCGACCACCTACAAGGAATTCCGCAACCACTTCGAAAAGGACCGCGCGCTGCTGCGCCGGTTCCAGAAGATCGACGTGAACGAGCCGACCATCGAGGACACGATCAAGATCCTGAAAGGGCTTCGCAGCGCCTTCGAAGATCACCACAAGGTCAAGTACACCCCCGATGCGATCAAGACTGCGGTCGAGCTTTCGGCGCGCTACATCAATGACCGCAAGCTGCCGGACAAGGCTATCGACGTGATCGACGAGGTC
>RDXA01000098.1 GCA_004292705.1 Sphingomonadales bacterium
TGACCCCGGCCCCTCTCAAAACTGCGCAAATCCCGGCAAAACGGGGGCTGCCAGGGGCCCAAGGCTTGCCAGCGCTTGCCGAGCGCCTAAGACTGCCCGACCGCGCCCATGGGATCAAAAACGAGGCGCAGGCGCCCCGCAAGGGGAAGCAACATAAGACGAGAGGGGATTGCTCGTGAATCTATTGCTCATATCGATTGGGCTGGGGGTGCTTGCCATTGTCTACGGCATCATCACCAGCATGCAGGTGCTCGGCGCAAGTCCGGGCAATGCGCGAATGCAGGAAATTGCCGCCGCCATTCAGGAAGGCGCACAGGCCTACCTCAACCGGCAGTACACCACCATCGCCCTCGTCGGCGTGGTTGTCGGGGCGATTGTCGCCTTTGCGTTGGGCGTCGTCCCGGCCATCGGCTTCGTCACCGGAGCGGTGCTTTCGGGCGTGGCCGGCTACATCGGCATGAACATCTCGGTGCGCGCGAACGTCCGCACCGCTGAAGCGGCCAGCACCGGATTGCAGGCCGGCCTGACGCTGGCCTTCCGCGCGGGCGCCATCACCGGCATGCTGGTGGCGGGCCTCGCCCTGCTCGCCATCGCAGTGTTCTTTGCGGTTATGATCGGGCCGAGGGGCCTCGCACCGTCGAGCCGCATGGTGATCGACGGGCTCGTAGGCCTTGCTTTCGGCGCATCGCTGATCTCGATCTTCGCGCGTCTGGGCGGCGGGATCTTCACCAAGGCGGCAGACGTCGGCGCGGACCTTGTCGGCAAGGTCGAGGCCGGCATCCCCGAGGATGATCCGCGCAACCCCGCCGTGATCGCGGACAATGTCGGCGACAATGTCGGCGACTGCGCCGGGATGGCGGCCGACCTGTTCGAGACTTACGTCGTCACCGTCGGCGCGACCATGGTGCTGACCGCGCTGCTGCTGACGCAGCTGGGCGATCTGCTGCTGCCGATGATGGCGCTGCCGCTGCTGATCGGGGGCGCGTGCATCGTCACCTCGATCCTCGGCACTTATTTCGTGCGGCTCGGCGGCGGCACCAACGTGATGGGGGCCATGTACAAGGGCTTCATCGTCACCGCCGTCACATCGATCCCGCTGATCTGGCTCGTCACGCAATATGCGCTGGGCACGGTCGGCATGGACATGAACACGGTGATTAACCCCGATCAGGGCATGGTCGAGTTCACCGGCCGCACGCTGTTTTACTGCGCGCTGCTGGGTCTGGTCATCACCGGTCTGATCATCTGGATCACCGAGTATTACACCGGCACCAAGTACCGCCCGGTGCGGTCGATCGCCAAGGCCTCGGAAACCGGCCACGGCACCAACGTGATCCAGGGCCTCGCCATCAGCCTCGAAGCGACCGCGCTGCCGACGCTGGTGATCGTCGCGGGGATCATCATCGCCTATGGCCTCGCCGGACTGATGGGCATTGCCTATGCGGCGACTGCGATGCTGGCGCTGGCGGGGATGGTCGTGGCGCTCGACGCCTATGGTCCGGTCACCGACAACGCCGGGGGCATTGCCGAGATGGCAGGTCTGGACGACTCCGTGCGGGAAAAAACCGATCTGCTCGACGCGGTGGGCAACACCACCAAGGCCGTGACCAAGGGCTATGCCATCGGTTCGGCGGGCCTTGGCGCGCTGGTGCTGTTTGCGGCCTATACCACCGACCTTCGCACCTTCTTCCCCGATGCCAAGGTGGATTTCAGCCTTGAGAACCCCTTCGTCATCGTCGGCCTGCTGCTGGGGGCACTGCTGCCCTACCTGTTCGGGGCGATGGGGATGACCGCAGTGGGGCGTGCGGCGGGCGACGTGGTGCTGGATGTGCGCAACCAGTTCCGCGAGAACCCGGGGATCATGGCGGGCACTTCCAAGCCCGACTATGCCCGCACCGTCGACCTTGTCACCAAGGCCGCGATCAAGGAAATGATCATCCCCTCGCTGCTGCCGGTGCTGGCGCCGGTGGTGGTCTACTTCGTGATCACCGCCATCGCCGGGCAGGACAACGGCTTTGCCGCCTTGGGCGCGCTGCTGCTGGGCGTGATCGTCAGCGGGCTGTTCGTGGCGCTGTCCA
>RDXA01000402.1 GCA_004292705.1 Sphingomonadales bacterium
ATGCTGCCTACCGCCGTGCTCTGATGCGCGGTAAAGAAGGTCAGCTGGTAGGACGGGATCGCCAGCGCGGGCGCGCGAAGTTGCTGGCCGGTGAAACCCGAGAACTTCAACGGGAATGCGGTCGCGCCTTGTGCCAGCAGTGGAATTTCCACTGCGATCGCCGCGCAGCCTGCGGCAAAGCCTGCCATCACAGCACGGCGCGAGAATTTGTGCTTTTCCATCGACTTTCCCCCCAGAACGATCGGGGGAAAGCCTAACAAATCCGCAAAGCCTTTGGCAAGGTCACCGTCTCGCCCCTCAGCGCGGAAGCTCCGTAGCGCCCATCAGCGCCTCGTCCAGCTGAAGCAGTCGCAAATCCGGTATCAAAACTCAGCAGAAACTGTTTGGCCGCCGGACATTCTGATTTGTGCTGCTTCTGAGCCGTCAACAGAACCGCGAAACGCTTGGCTTCATGTCTCAAAACCACCCATCCCCGGTCATTCGCTTTCCCAGCTCGTTTCCCTAAAAGCGGTCATGCGACAGGCCTTGTGTCGTGGGCCTTCGGAAAATTGATCTTGATCAAGGCAGCGTTGCCCGAAGCACAGGATAGAAGCACCATGACCCAGCACCCCCTTCGCGCGCTTGCGCTCGTCGCCGCACCGCTTCTGGCGCTGTCCGCTTGTCAGACGCCCGGCACCGAGAGCCCGCCGCCGATGGTGGGCAAGAGCACCTCGCCCTCGCCCGATACCCGCGCACCCGCTTTCGTCGAGGCGGCGTGCGGGGGGTGCCATGCGGTCGAACCGCCGTTCCTCTCGCCCAACCCGGCCTCGCCCAGCTTTGCCGCGATCGCCAACCGCAACGGCTTGTCGGAGCAGACATTGGCCGACTGGCTGGAGGACGCGCACAACTATCCCGAGATGATGGACTTCACGCTCACCCGCCCGCAAATCGACCAGATCGCCGCCTATATGGTGACACTGCGCAAGGCCGGATACGTGCCGGACGAATGACTTTCCTACAGGGGGTGAGCGGAGTTAGAGTCCGTGTGAAGCCACCATTGGCGGCCTGTTCTTTGCCATCGTCAGCCACCCGCCCCGCTTTTGCCCGAAGCGCGGTTTTTCCGATCTAGGACAGTGTCTCATGTGTCTCCTACAGACAGGAAACCCCGGCCCAAGATGAACGGCGCGGCCCTACAATGCGGCCCCACGACCGACTCGGCAAACGCAAGCTCGGCTGCGCAGCAGCCGCGAGCGCACGGCGCGAGCCGCAGGCGCTCAAGCCCGAAGGGCTTGAAACAGCGCCGAGGACGCTCGCCCGGAGGGGCGAGCGCAAAACCTCAAAGCCGCTCGGCCATCAGCGCCTGCATATCGGCTTCGGGACGCGGGCCGTAGTGCGAGATCACCTCCGAGGCGCAGATCGCCCCGCGCTTGAGGCAACGGGTCAGCGGCTCGCCCTTGACGTAGCCCGACAGGAAGCCTGCGGCGAACTGGTCGCCCGCGCCGGTGGTGTCGACCACCTTGATCACCGGCACGGCGGCGACTTCGGCCCGTTCGCCATGCGCAATCGCGACCGCGCCCTTCTCTGAGCGGGTGGCCACCAGCACCGGCACCTTGCCCGCAACCGCCGCGAGACCCGCTTCGAACTCATCCTCGCCGGTCAGCGTCGCCAGCTCGCTCTCGTTGACGAACAGGATGTCGATGATGCCCTCTTCGATCATGCTGCGGAAATCGTCGCCGTGGCGGTCGATCACGAAGCTTTCGCTGGCGGTGAAGGCGATCTTGCGCCCGGCATTGCGCGCGACCTCGATCGCGCGGCGCATGGCGCGGCGGGGCTCTTCCGGATCCCACAGGTAGCCCTCGAGATAGAGGATCGCGCCGCTGGCGATCAGCGCTTCGTCGAGGGCTGCGGCGGGCAGGAACTGGCCCGCGCCGAGGAAGGTGTTCATCGTGCGCTCGCCATCGGGGGTGACGAAGATCAGGACGCGGCCCGTCGCCGGCTCGCCTTCCCGCGCCGGGGTGTCGAAATCGATGCCGGTGGCGCGCATGTCATGGCGGAACACCTTGCCGAGCTGGTCTTCGGCGACCTGGCCGATGAAGGCGCATTGCAGGCCAAGCGTGGCGAGGCCCGCCAGCGTGTTCGCCGCCGAGCCGCCCGAGATCTCGCGCGCGGGAGGCATGGCTTCGTAGAGCTCGTCGGCCCGCGCCTCGTCGATCAGGGTCATGCCGCCGCGATTGAGCTGGAGTTCGTCGATCAGCTCCTCCTCGCACGAGGCAATGACGTCGACCACGGCATTGCCGATGGCGATCACGTCATAACGGGGCGGGGTAGAGTCGGTCACAGGCGGGTTCCTTGCATCGTGGTTGCGAGCGCGCCTAGCCGCCTTCGCCGCCCGCGCCAAGCCATCTGTGCGTGGGCCGGAATCCGTCCGTTGACTTCGCTCAGTTGCCACCCCATCGCACGGGGGTCATGCTTCGCCTCGTCCTCCTTGCCATGCTTGCCGCGCTGCTTGGCGGCTGCGCTGGTGGAAGTGGTCCTGCCACCGCCCGTCCGGCGGCCAAACCGGGCGTACCGCGCGGCAGCAATGCGGTTGTACCGAAAGTCATGGCCCGCGCTGGATTGGAGGGCGTGATCGGCCAGCCGGCCGCTGCGCTGACCCGGCGCCTCGGTGCGCCGCGGCTTGATCTTGCCGAGGCCGACGCGCGCAAGCTGCAGTTCTCCGGGCGTTCTTGCGTGCTCGACATCTACCTCTACCCCCTAAGCGCCGGGGCGGAGCCTTCCGCCACCCATGTCGAGGCCCGCCTGCGGCAAGGCGGGGCGGCCGTCGATCCGGGGGCCTGCATCCGCGAGGTGGAGGGCCGGTAACGCCGCCTTAAGCCTGTTCGTGGCATGGCCGTCGGGACATCCAAGGGAAAGCGACCGGGAATGACCACGCAATTCATCGACATCGCTGCGCGCGCCGCGGCCGACGGCCAGATCACCGCCGAGGAGCTGCTGGCCCTGCGCCGCGAAGGCTGGGGAGACGGGGTCATCACCCGCGCCGAAGCCGAGGCGCTGTTCGTGCTCAACAATTCGCTCGGAGAACGCAGCACCGAATGGTGCGACTTCTTCGTCGAGGCGATTGGCGAATTCGTGCTCAACGGCACCCCGCCGCGCCTGCAATGCAACGACGAGGAAGCCCAGTGGCTGATCGACCAGATCGACCATGACGGCGTTGTTGAAAGCATGGTCGAACTCGAAACCATGGTGCGCATCATCGAGCGCGCCGAAAACACCCCCGACCGGCTCAAGACCTACGTGCTCGCCCAGGTCGAGCGCGAAGTGCTGAGCGGAACCGGCCCCACCCGCTGCGGCGGGGAACTGAGTGCGACGCATATCAGCACGGCCGAATGCCGCATCATCCGCCGGGTGATCTGGGCGAGCGGCGGCCACGGCCCCGCCGCCGTCACGCGGTTCGATGCGGAAATGCTGTTCCGCCTGAAGGACGAGACCCTCGCCGAGGAAAACGCGGCCGAGTGGGACGATCTGTTCATCGACGGGATTGCCAACTATCTCAAGGGCTTCACCCTTCAGCACGCACAGGTGAGCCACGAACGCAAGCGGGAGCTGGAGGCCTTCGTCGCCGACAACCGGGCGAATGTCGGCCGCTTTATGGGCCAGGTCGCAAAGGAAGCGCCGCAGGTGCTCAACCACCTCGGCAAGGTGTTCGGCAAGAAGAAGAGCGGGCCGGACTACGGCGCGCTGGCCGCCGCGGGCGAAGTGGTCACAGATTACGAAAACGCCTGGCTTGAAGGCATGATCGACGCCGATGGCGAGATCGATGATCTGGAAAGCCGCCTGATCGCGCGGCTCGCCACAGAAATGTAACGAGCTAGCTGTCGAATTCGAGCGGGGCGGCAGCGCCCCCTTGCTTCGGCAGCGGCCCGCTTGGCGGGATAGCGGGGACGGGAATTCCGCTCTCGGGTGGTTTGCGGCGGCGCTTGCCTCCGAGATTGACCTTGAGCGCGGACAAGTGTGCGATCTCGGCGCGAAGCAGGATGCGCTCCTCGCTATCGGTTGCGGCGTCCAGCTTAAACCTTAGTGCGACCAGCTCATGTTCGATCAGCGCAGCGATGTGCAAGGCTTCGGCATGACGGCGCAGGTCGCGCTGTACCCGGCCAGCGCGGTCTTCGTGCGTGCGTTGCTGCGCGATACGCTCCATCTCGAGTCGATAGCGCCGCTCGTTCTCGATCGCGCGCGCAGCGATGGTGCGCCGATGCCCGCCAGCATTGCGCATCAATTCTTCAAAGCTCTGTTTCGGGGGCGATTTCTTGTCAGCCATGATGGTGCATTACCACACCAACACAGCAAAGGCGAATCCGCCTTACACCATGAAACTTTCGCCGCAGCCGCAGGCGCCCTTGGCGTTGGGGTTCTCGAACACGAAGCCGGCGGTGAAGTCGTCCTCGCGCCAGTCCATTAGGCTTCCCACGAGATAGAGCACGCTCGCCCCGTCGATGTAGAACACGCCGCCAGGGGTGACGATCCTCTCGTCGAACTTGGCTTCCGAAGAGACGTAGTCGACCGAGTAGGCCAGCCCCGAACAACCGCGGCGCGGGGTCGACAGCTTGACGCCGATCGCATCAGCAGGCGCCTTCGCCATCAGTTCGGCGACGCGCGCCTCTGCGCTGGACGTCAGTGTGACGGCAGCCTTGGGCGCGGGGCGGGCGGTGGTGGTGGTCTCGGTCATGTCAGCCTCTTCTGCCAGAACAGCGCGTGCCCGGTGGCGGGATCGAGCTGGTAGTCGCCAAAGCCGCACGCGGCGTAGAGATGCCGCGCCGGGTTCCCGCTCAACACCTCCAATGTGATCTTGCAAGCCCCGCGCTTCAAGGCCTCCGCCTCGACAGCGGCCAGCAGCGCCTTGCCGATCCCCGTGCCTCGGTGGCCGGGCAGCACCGCCAGATCATGGATATTGACCAGCGGACCGGCGGCGAAGGTCGAATAGCCCATGAAGCAATTGGCGAGGCCGACGGCCTCATGATCCAGCCGTGCCAATAGCGAGAACGCCTGCGGGTTGGCGGCCAGATCGCCCGCCAGCCGTTCCTTCACGTCATCGCCGATCGGTGTGCCGCCGCCCATTGGATCGCGCGCATAGGCATCGAGCAGCGCGATCACATCTGCCGCATCGCGTGGGTCGGCATAGTCGGCGATCCCGATGGTCAAGGCGGGCGCTTCGATCACAGCATCCCCAGTTCAAGCCGCGCTTCGTCGCTCATCTTGTGCGGTCCCCACGGCGGGTCCCACACCAGATTGACCTCGGCATCGCGTATTCCCGGCACGGAAGCGACGCGCAGTTCCACCTCACCGGGCATCGATTCGGCCACCGGGCAATGCGGTGTGGTCAGCGTCATGGTGACGGTCGCGTCCCGGTTGTCGTCCACTTCGACCCCGTAGATCAGGCCAAGATCGTAGATGTTGACCGGAATTTCCGGGTCAAAGATCTCGCGCAGGGCGGCAATTACGTCGGCCTGCAAGTCGCTGCCTTCACCGCCAACAGCGCCATCCGCAGGCTTGGCGGCGAGGAAGCCTTCAAGATAGTCGCGGGTGCGAGGCGCTTGCGCGGCGGGCGCGGCATCAGAGTCGATTGCATCCTCCACCCGTGCGCGGGGCGGCTTGCTTGCGGTCATGTCCGAAGGGTCGATTGAGCTGTCCATCGCTCTCATCCTTTTCCAAAAATCCGGCGGGTACGGGCAATCCCTGCGATCAGCGCATCGATATCGGCCTCGCTCGAATAGAGCCCGAAGCTGGCGCGCGCAGTGGCGGGGACGCCGAGGTAATCCATCAGCGGCTGGGCGCAGTGATGCCCGGCGCGGATCGCGACATTGCTCTCGTCAAGGATCGTGCCGAGATCGTGCGGGTGAATGTCATCGATCGCAAAGCTGACGATGCCGGCACTGTTAGCCGGGCCGAACAGTGTCACATCGTTCATCGCGGACAGCTCGCGCCGCAACCGGGCGACCAGCGCGCTTTCGTGGGCATGGATGCGTTCAAGTCCGATGGCGCTGACATAATCGACCGCCGCAGCGAACGCGATGGCTTCCGTGATGGCAGGCGTGCCGGCCTCGAACCGCTGCGGGCCGGAGGCATAGGTGGTGCGTTCGAAGGTCACCCGGTCGATCATCGCGCCGCCGCCCTGATAGGGAGGCATGACATCGAGGATTTCCGCCCGCGCCCACAGCGCGCCGATGCCAGTAGGGCCGTAGAGCTTGTGCGCGGAAAAGACGTAGAAATCGCAGCCCAACGCGGCGACATCGACCGCCATGTGCGGCGCGCTCTGGCACCCGTCGAGCAGAAGCTTCGCGCCGACCTTGTGCGCCATCGCGGCGGCGCGCGGGGCATCGAGCAGGCTGCCGACCACGTTGGAGACATGTCCCAAGGCGACCAGCTTGTGCCGCTCGGTCAGCATCGCCTCGGCGGCGTCGAGATCGATCTGGTGATCGGCGGTGAGCGGGCAGACGTCGATGACCGCGCCGGTTTCCGCGGCGACCATCTGCCACGGCACGATGTTGGAATGGTGCTCCAGCTGCGAGAGCAGGATGCGGTCACCCGCCTTGAGGTTCGCGCGGCCCCAGGTCTGCGCGACGAGGTTGATTGCCTCGGTCGCGCCGCGAGTGAAGACCAGCTCGTCCTCGTGCCCGCCGATGAACCGTGCCACGGTGCGCCGCGCCGCCTCGTAAGCCAGCGTCATCTCGGCCGAGCGGGCATAGACCCCGCGGTGGACGGTGGCGTAATCCTCGCCCAGCGCGCGGGCCATGGCGTCGATCACAGCGCGGGGTTTCTGCGCGGTGGCGGCGGTGTCGAGGTAGTGCCAGGGCTGGCCGTCATGGGTGACCATGCCGGGGAAGTCGGCGCGGAAATCCTCCCCGGAACGGGGAAGGGGACCAGACGCAGTCTGGTGGAGGGGCATCCCGAGATCGCTCATGCCTTGGCCTCGTAAAACTCGCGGATCATGCGGTCGGCAAAATAGGTGGCTTCGGCGCGGAGCAGGTCCTGCTTTGAGATGCTGCTGTGTGCATGATCGCCGAGCACAGCGATGGAGCCCTTGCTGGCGGCAGCCGCTTTGAGCTCGGGCTCGCAAACCGCCACAACCTCCACCGCCCAGTCCCAGCGGGTCTGTTCGTCAGGCGCAGACCGGTTCTCCGCAAGCAGGCGCATCGTGCCCTTGTTGAGGCAGGCGTAAGCTGCATCCAGCTCGGCATTGGGCACAGGCACGGTGCCGACGACCGGCGGAGCCTGCGCCAGCGTGAGGGCGAGGATCAGGCTCACAGCTTGGCTCCTTCCAGCGCGCTCAGCGCCGCATCGAGCAGGCGCTCATGCTCAGCCTCGTCCGTCAATGCGACAAAAGCATCACCGATGAAGGCCTGCACCAGCAGCCGCTGCGCCGTCGCCGGATCGACCCCGCGTGCCATCATGTAGAAGCGGGCGGCTTCATCCAGTTCGCCGACGGTCGCGCCGTGGGCGCATTTCACATCGTCAGCGAAGATTTCGAGCTGCGGGACGGCATTGGCGCTCGCGCCTGCCTCCAGCAGCAGGCCCTTGAAATCCTGCGCCGCATCGGTCTTCTGCGCATGGCGCGCGACCTTGATTTCGCCGAGGAAATTGCCCGTCGCCCCGGCCCAATGCACCGCACGCACCGTCTGGTTGGAGGTCGCCTCAGGCTCGGCATGGAGAACCTGCGTCACGAATTCGCGGGTGACGCCTGCGCCGCCGATGGTGACGCCGCCGAATTCGAAATGCGCACCCTTCGCGAGCCGCACTTCAATCTCGACCCGGGTGTAATCGCCGCCCGCATTGGTCACGAAAAATGCCGCCCGCGCGCCTTCGCCCAGCGTAACACGGAAGCGGTGCAGTTCGGGCGCGTCCGAGCCGACGACGAGGGAGCGCGTCAGGCTTGTGCCAGCGGCGACGTCAATCGCCTGCCACTGATCGAGCGCCGCCACGCCAAGCCGCGCCACGCCGTCCATATCGGCATAGCGCCACGCTTCATCGCGGCGGGTGGGAAGGGTTGCAGCCTCAGCCATCATGCGGGCCTTTTCATGCGCAAGAATGTGAACAGATAGCTCGCCACCACCACCGCGCTGACGGCGGCGGCTTTGTAGGGCACGGGCGCGAGCCAGAAGGCGAGGTAGCAGGCGATGCTGCGCCCGACTGCGTGCTGCAAGCCGACCGGGTCGTTCGCGGCCGAGCCATAGGGGATCCACACCAGCGCCATCAGCACCGCGCCGCCCAGAACGATAATCCCCGGATCGCCCGCCGCCTGCGCCGCGATGATCACCAGCGGCCAGGTCAGCACCACCACGGCGGTGCCCTTGATGAACATCGCCATCAGCGGGTTCCTGGGATCGCCCGCCTTGGGCTTGCCGCCATAACGCAGCTTGTCGAGCAGCAGGCCCCCCGGCAGGATCATCCCGCTGCCGATCAGCACGATATAGGCCACGGTGTTGAGCGGCAGATAGAGCGACGCAATGCCGACGATCAGCCAGTAGATCGTCCCCACCAAGGGCATCGAGGTGCTGCTGCCCGCAAGGAAATCGGCCTGCAGTTCCTTGAGGGTGGCGGCGCTGTCCATCATTGCGCGCGCCCAGTTGCGTTGGCCGTCGCGTTGGCCGCCGCGTCCGCCTTCGCGGCCCGGCGCGCGGCGGCGAGTGCGGCTATGCCGTCATTGCGGCGCGCGGCGATGCATTCGCCGATCTTCGCCGCTTCCAGCAGAGCATTGGCGCGCTGCTCTGCCTCGGCTCGCTTCAGCTTGGCTTCGTCCAGCGCCGTGAACTGCGGCGCGACCGGCGCGATACATTCGACCATGGCGTCACAACCCAGGGCATCGATGGCCTTGTCGCCGGTTGAGCGGGTGGTCTTGCAAGTCACCGCCCCGTCCCGCAGCTTCCACTTGCCGCGCCAGCTACGCAAGCGATTGCCGATCACCTCGATCTCATTATCGACCGGCGGCACGGCCACAGAAGCGGCTGCGGCAAGGGCAAGCGGGGCGAGCAGCACTGCGATCACGCCATCACCGAATCATAACCCTCGGCCTCAAGCCGCAGGGCGAGTTCCGGCCCGCCGGTTTCGACGATACGGCCGCCTGCGAGGATGCTGACCTTGTCGGGGCGCACCACGTCGAGCAGGCGCTGGTAGTGGGTGATCAGCAGCACGGCTTTTTCCGGCGAGCGCATGATCGCGTTGATCCCGCCACCGACGATCCTGAGCGCATCGATATCGAGGCCCGAGTCCGTCTCGTCGAGCACCGCAAACGCGGGGTCGAGGATACCCATCTGCACCATCTCGGCGCGCTTCTTCTCGCCGCCGGAAAAGCCGACATTCACCTGCCGCTTGAGCATCTCCATGTCCATCTTGAGCAGCGCGGCCTTCTCCTTGGCCAGCTTCAGGAATTCGCCGCCGCTCAAAGGCTCCTCTCCGCGCGCCTTGCGCTGGGCGTTCAATGCCTCGCGCAGGAACTGGACGTTGGAGACGCCGGGGATCTCGACCGGATACTGGAACCCGAGGAACAGCCCCGCCGCCGCGCGTTCGTGGGGATCGAGCGCAAGCAGATCCTCACCCCTGAAGATCACACTGCCCGCGGTCACCTCGTAACCCGGCTTGCCGCCGAGCACGTTGGCCAGCGTCGATTTGCCCGCGCCGTTGGGCCCCATGATCGCGTGAATCTCGCCCGCAGGCACGTGCAGCGTCAGGCCCTTGAGGATCGGCTTATCGCCGACGCTGGCGTGAAGATTGTCGATGATCAGCATTTATTCGCTGTCCTTGTCCTGTTCCTTGGCCTTCACGGCGTATGATTCGGTGCGGGCCTTGATCACGCTGGCATCGCGCAGCTCGATCACGAGGCCCTTGGGCTTGCTTGCTTCGTAGGCTGCGCCCGCCGCTTCGGCCCCGGCGAGGCGCGAGACGAACTGCTGGTCGAGATCGCGACCGCGCGCGACGTGGATCCTGCCGATATTGTCGAACAAGCGGTCGACCTCTTCGGGGCTGAGCGTGGTCTTGGCTCCGGCCAGCACATCATTGGATTCGGCGATGGCCTGCGCCTGCGCCGCCGCGCAGCGGGCCACATCGGCGGCGTGCTGGCTCTCGAAATCGGCTTTGCCTGCGATGCGCCGGTTGGTCACCGCGAGGCAGCGGCGGTAATCGGCGACATAGGGCTGGATCAGGCGCGGATATTCGACCGTCCATGTTTCCGGATTGTCGTTCCTGATCGCAACGGCGGTCTCGCCAGCGGACTGGAGCGCGAGCAGGGGGGCAAGGAGAATGGCAGCGATCACGGTGTGCGGTTCCGGGGCCTGGGAGTGTCGGCGGTTTCTCCGCGCGGTTTGGGGCGCGAATAGGTTTGCTTGGGGTTGGCCGCCTTGTGCGCGCGGGCGGCGGCTTTGCGTTCCTCGATCCGGTCGCGCATCACCTGGGTGAGCTGTTTCAGCACCGCGTCGATATCGGTGAGGATATCGGCGGCGGCGATCCGCATCACCTTGATGCCGACGCTTTCGAGGCTCTTGTCGCGGCGCTTGGCGAGGGCATCGTTCTGCCCCTCCTCGTCAATCGCCAGCGCGAGG
>RDXA01000403.1 GCA_004292705.1 Sphingomonadales bacterium
GCGTCGACATACCACCAGCTGTAGCCACCGGACGGGATGTCTTCATCGAAGCGAGGTCCTTCGCGATTACCCGCGCTGCCAGCTGCCCGGACAAGGCTGCCATGGGCACCCCAGCCGCCGGATGGGTCGCCCCGCCCGTACAGTAGAGACCGGGCAGCCGGGTCTTGGGTCCCTGCCGCTGGAAGGAGGCCGCCCAGCCGTGCGACGCTCGCCCATAGAGGGCGCCGCCCGTGGCCGGGAACAGCCCCTCCCAGTCCTGCGGGGTCATGAGCTGATGCGGCAGCGGCTCCTCCAACTGCAGGCCGCAGCGTTTGAGCGTGGCCATCATGGCGTGCGTGCATCGGGCTCTCTCCTCAGGCGAATAGGTGTGAACGTCTCCATTGGCAGGAGCGTTGACGATGATCTGGAGCCGCGATCGATGGCGCAGACATAGACGGTAGGTTCGGACGGGGTTGTCCCGGAACCGATTTCGCGGAACTCGGCCGCGTAATCGCGCGAGAAAAAAACGTTGTGGTGGGTAAGGTCGAAGCCTTCCGTCCGGGCGTGGGCATACCACACCAGTGCTGACAGCGAGCGTTTGGCGGGCGGAATGGCAGGCACGGCGCGAGTCGCCGCTTCCCCCAAACGCCCTGTGGCAAGCGCGCCCGGATCGCCGTTGCAGATCACGATATCGGCCGGGATGACCTCGCCCGAGGCAAGCCGCACGCCGCTGGTGCGGCCCTGCGCGGTCAGCACTTCACTGACGGTCGCATTTGTCCGCACCCGCGCACCCTGCCTTTCGGCAAGGCCTGCAATCGCCTTCGCGAGCGCATGGATCCCGCCCTCGATCAACCACACGCCCCGCGCCTCGACATGGGCGATCAGCATCAGCGTTGCGGGCGCGGCGAAGGGCGAGGAGCCGCAATAGGTGGCATAACGCCCGAACAGCTGGCGCAGGCGCTGGTCCTTGAAGTGCTCACCCAGCGCGTTCCACATCCCGTCGAAGGGACGCATCGCCAGCATGTCGCCCATCTTCCATGGCCCGATCCGCCACATCATCGGCAAGGGCGTGGAGGCCTTGTCACCCCGCAGGAACGGGTCTTCGAGCACTTCGAAAATGCGCTGCGCTTCGGCGGTGAAAGCACGATAGCCGCGTGCCGCTTCGGCCCCGGCAAAGGCACCGACCGCATCGGCGCTGCGCTCGGCATCGGCGAAGAGATCGAGATGGCCGCTATCGTCCCATGCATGGCGGGCGATCACTTCGGCGCGCTTTACGTTGACATGATCCTCAAGCCGCGCGCCGCAAGCGGCAAAGACTTCGTCGAAGACTGCGCGATAGGTGAACACGGTCGGCCCGCCGTCAATCGCGGCGCCGTCCACGGCAACCCGCCGCGCCTTGCCGCCGACCCATGCCTCCTTCTCGCACACGGTCACGTCCGCACCGCGCGCAGCGAGCAGGGCGGCGCTGGTCAGGCCGCCTATGCCGGCTCCAATCACGACGACTCGCGCGCTCACCCGTCCTCCCTCATCCGACTTATGCGAATATAATTGACCTTACGCGCGCCTCTGTCCAATTATTTAGACATATGGTCTGTAAAGCACGTCTTCAGTGAGCCGATGGGCCACCTTCAAGCTCGGCTACGTCAAGCGCCGCAACCGCGTTTTCGCATCGCCGAGGTTCCAGCATTGGGCCGCACGCCTGCCGATCATCAAGTGGATCGCCCGCTCCCGCGCCGATGCGGCTTTCGACCTGCTGGCGGGCTTTGCCTATTCGCAGGTGTTGCGCGCCTTCGTGGAAAGCGGCCTGTTCGATGTGCTGAAAGACGGACCCCTGTCCGCTGCCATGATCGCACCGCGCCTCGGCCTGTCCGAGAGCGCTGCGCTGACCTTGCTGCGCGCTGGCCGTCCGCTGATGCTGTGCGAGGAGCCTGCGCCTGATCACTGGATGCTGGGCGAGCAAGGCGCTGTCTTTGCGAGCAATCCCGGCGTTCAGGCGATGGTGCGCCACCACCGGCTGCTGTATGCTGACCTCTCCGATCCGCTCGCATTGCTGCGGGCTGACCGGCAAGAGCCGACCGCCTTGTCGCGGTTCTGGACCTATGCCGGCGCTCTCCATGGCGCGAGCGAACGCGGGGCGGACACACAGGAATATTCGCAACTTATGGCGGCGTCGCAGCACTTCGTTGCCGACGAGGTGCTGGCGTCAGTGCCTTTCAGGGATGTCCAGCGACTGCTGGATGTCGGCGGCGGGCATGGAGCATTTCTGCGCCATATCGGCGTGGCGCACCCGCACCTGCGGCTCGGGCTGTTCGATCTGCCCGAGGTGGTCGCGCACGGCGGCGCGGTGCTGGCCGAAGCGGTCGGTGCTGCGCGAGTCGCAACGCACCCCGGCAATTTCTTCAAGGATTCCATACCTGAAGGTTACGACATGGTGTCGCTGATCCGCATTCTCCACGATCATGACGACGCCCCCGCTGCCGCGCTGCTCGCCAATATCCACAGGAGCGTCGCCTCTGGCGCGCGGCTGCTGATTGCCGAGCCGATGGCACGCATTCCGGGCGCGGAACCGATGGGGGAGGCGTTTTTCGGGCTGTATCTTTGGGTCATGGGCTCCGGCCGCCCGCGCAGCCCTGCGGAAATCATCGCCATGCTGCACGCCGCCGGCTTTGTACGCGCTCAGGTCGTCGCGACAGCACAACCGGTCAACGCAAGCGTCATCATCGCTTATGCCTGAGACTAATTTGTCCAAAAAATTTGACAGTGTTTTGCGTAAGGCGTAGCAAACAGTCGGGAGAACGCAGCAGCGCAGTTTCCGACTCGGTAACCGTATCGCAATGCTCTCGGAGAGAACGACAACATGAACACCCTGGCCGTCATCCTTGAAGCACCGGAGCGCCTGGCTCTCCGTGCTCTGGAGATGAAGCCGGTGGAACCATCGGATGTTGTTGTCGAAATCGCCTTCAGCGGAATCAGCACCGGCACCGAAAAGTTGCTCTGGAGCGGGCGGATGCCGCCCTTCCCCGGCCTCGGTTATCCGCTGGTGCCGGGCTATGAATCGATCGGTCGCGTGGTCGATGCCGGGACCGACGCCAAGGCACGGATCGGCGACTGGGTGTTTGTCCCGGGTGCCAATTGTTACACAGACGCGCGGGGCCTCTTCGGCGGCACCGCGCGCCGCGTCATAGTGCCGTCGGCGCGAGCGTTGCCGATCCCCGAGCATCTCGGCGAGTCCGGGGTGCTCTGCGCCCTCGCGGCGACGGCACTTCATGCCATCAAGGGCGGCTTTGCCCGGCGTGAGGCGCTTCCGGATCTCATCATCGGCCACGGCGTGCTGGGCCGTCTGCTCGCCCGCCTGACGCTGGCGCTGGGCGGTGCCGCGCCGACCGTGTGGGAGACCAATCCGGCCCGCCGCGCAGGTGCTGCGGGCTACAATGTGATCGACCCTGCCTCTGACGAACGCCGCGATTACCACGCCATCTATGACGCCAGCGGCGATGCCGGACTGATCGACGATCTGATCATGCGGCTCGCCAAGGGCGGCGAGATCGTGCTGGCGGGCTTCTATTCTGAGCGGGTGAGCTTTGCCTTCCCCGCCGCCTTTATGCGTGAAGCGCATTTCCGCGTGGCCGCCGAATGGCAGCCCGGCGATCTCGCTGAAACCCGCGCATTGATCGAATGTGGGAGGCTCGACCTGAAGGGCCTCGTCACCAACCGGCGGCCTGCCGGAGAGGCGCTCGACGCCTATCCCCAGGCCTTCACCGACCCTGAGTGTCTGAAAATGGTTCTCGATTGGAGCGAATGCTGATGTCTGTGCTCGATACCCGAACCCTCGAAGACCAAGCTGCCGCCCTGCGCGAGGAAGCAAGCCATGAGCCCGATCCGGTGCATACCGGCGAAGTGAAGAGCGAAACCCAGGTCATCGCGATCTACGGCAAGGGCGGTTCGGGCAAGAGCTTCGCGCTTTCCAACCTCAGCTACATGATGGCCCAGCAGGGCAAGCGCGTGCTGCTGATCGGTTGCGATCCCAAGAGCGACACCACCAGCCTTCTGTTCGGCGGCAAAAGCTGCCCGACGATCATCGAAACCTCGTCGGCCAAGAAACTCGCTGGCGAGGAAGTGCGCATCGAAGATGTGTGCTTCCAGCGTGATGGCGTCTTCGCGATGGAACTCGGCGGCCCCGAAGTCGGGCGCGGCTGTGGCGGTCGCGGGATCATCCACGGCTTCGAACTGCTCGAAAAGCTCGGCTTCCACGATTGGGGCTTCGACTACGTCCTGCTCGATTTCCTCGGCGACGTCGTGTGCGGCGGCTTCGGCCTGCCGATTGCGCGGGACATGTGCCAGAAGGTGATCGTGGTCGGGTCAAACGACCTGCAATCGCTCTATGTCGCGAACAATGTCTGCCAGGCGGTCGAATATTTCCGCAAGATGGGCGGCAATGTCGGTGTGGCGGGCATGATCGTGAACAAGGATGACGGCACGGGCGAGGCCAAGGCCTTCGCCGAGGCCGTCGGCATCCCGGTGCTCACCGCGATCCCGGCCAACGAGGACATCCGCCGCAAGAGCGCGAACTATCAGATCATCGGCATCCCCGGTACCGAATGGGCGAGCCTGTTCGAGGAGCTTGCGATCAACGTCGCCGAAGCCCCGCCGCTGCGCCCGACCCCGCTGACGCAAGACGGCCTGCTCGGCCTGTTCAGCGCCGACATCACCGGGGCCAATGTCGAACTCGTCCCCGCGACCCAGGCCGACATGCGCGGCGGCGTCTTTGAGACCAAGCCCACCCTCGAAGTGATCTACGACGAAGCATGAGCGACGCTTTCAGCCCCCCCGCGTCACGCGCCCCTGACCGGATCGAGCTTGGCTCGGCCCCGGTCGAAGGCGGCTGCGCGTCGAAGGACACCATGTCCGAGGCTGCACGGGCTGCGGGCAAGAGCGAAATCCTCGATCAATATGCTGCCGACTATCCGGTCGGCCCGCATGACCAGCCGCAATCGATGTGCCCCGCATTCGGGTCGCTCCGGGTCGGCCTGCGCATGCGCCGCACCGCGACCGTGCTCTCGGGCTCGGCCTGCTGCGTCTATGGCCTCACCTTCACCTCGCACTTCTACGGCGCGCGCCGGACTGTGGGCTATGTGCCGTTCTCCTCGGAGACGCTGGTGACCGGCAAGCTGTTCGAAGACATCAAGGAAGCGGTCGAAGGCCTCGCCGATCCTGAAAACTACGACGCGATCGTGGTCACCAACCTCTGCGTCCCGACCGCCAGCGGCGTGCCGCTGCGCTTGCTGGGCAAGGCGATCAACGGTGTGCGGATCATCGGCATCGACGTGCCGGGCTTCGGCATTCCGACCCACGCCGAGGCGAAGGACGTGCTCGCCGGCGCGATGCTCGCCTATGCCCGCGAGGAAGTGATGGCCGGTCCGGTTGCCGCCCCGCGCGAACGTACCGACCTGCCGAGCGTCGCGCTGCTGGGTGAAATGTTCCCGGCTGATCCGGTGGTGATCGGACAGATGCTCGCGCCGCTCGGCCTTGCTGCTGGCCCCGTGGTCCCGACCCGCGAATGGCGCGAGCTTTACGCCGCGCTCGATTGCGCCGTCGTAGCTGCGATCCACCCCTTCTACACCGCCAGCATCCGCGAATTCGAAGCCGCTGGACGCCCGGTCATTGGCTCAGCCCCCGTGGGCGCCGACGGAACGGCCGCCTGGCTGCAAGCCATCGGCGATACGATGGGCCTGCCGCAGGCCAAGGTTGATGCGGTCAAGGACGCGATGATCGCGGCCTGCAAGGGCGCGATTGCCAAAATGCCGATCACAGGCCGGATCACGGTTTCGGGCTATGAAGGCTCGGAACTGCTGGTTGCCCGCCTGCTGATCGAAAGCGGTGCCGAAGTGCCTTATGTTGGCAGCGCCTGCCCGCGCACCAAATGGTCGGATGCCGACCGCGAATGGCTCGAAGCGCGCGGCGTGCATGTGCAGTTCCGCGCCAGTCTCGAACAGGACATTGCCGCAGTCGACGAATACCGCCCCGATCTCGCCATCGGCACCACCCCCGTGGTGCAGCACGCCAAATCGCGCGCGATCCCTTCGCTGTATTTCACCAACCTCATCTCGGCCCGTCCGCTGATGGGCCCGGCGGGGGCTGGCAGCCTCGCCACGGTGATCAACGCCGCGATGGGCAACAAGGCGCGCTTCGATGCGATGCGCGATTTCTTCGAAGGCGTGGGCACCGAGCATGCCGCGGGCGTGTGGGAAGACCTCCCCGTCGACCGGCCCAAGTTCCGCAAGAAGTACGCCGCACTCAATGAAGCGGCGCGCAAGGCAGCGGAGGCGATCGGATCATGACTCTCGTCCTCGACCATGATCGGGCCGGCGGCTACTGGGGCGCCACCTATGTCTTCACCGCGGTGAAGGGCTTGCAGGTGATCATCGACGGCCCGGTGGGCTGCGAGAACCTGCCTGTCACCAGCGTCCTGCACTACACCGACGCCCTGCCCCCGCATGAACTCCCTATTGTCGTCACCGGCCTGGGTGAGGAAGAGCTCGGCAAGACCGGCACTGAAGGCGCGATGAAGCGCGCGTGGAAGACCCTCGATCCCGAGCTGCCTGCGGTGGTCGTCACCGGCTCCATCGCCGAGATGATCGGCGGCGGCGTGACGCCCGAAGGCACCAATATCAAGCGCTTCCTGCCGCGCACCATCGATGAAGATCAGTGGCAATCGGCTGATCGCGCACTGACATGGCTGTGGACCGAATTCGGCCCCAAGAAGATGCCCGCCCCGCGCGAACGCAAGGACGGCGAGAAGCCCCGCGTCAACATCATCGGCCCCAGCTACGGCATGTTCAACATGCCGAGCGATCTCGCCGAGATCCGCCGCCTGATCGAAGGTATCGGCGCAGAAGTGGGCGTCGTATTCCCGCTCGGCACCCACCTTGCCGACATTTCCAAGCTCGGGTCTGCTGACGCCAACGTCTGCCTCTACCGCGAGTTCGGCCGCAATCTGTGCGAAACGCTTGAGCGGCCCTATTTCCAGGCCCCGATCGGCCTCACCCAGACCACCAAGTTCCTGCGCGCTCTGGCAGCGGAACTGGGCCTCGACCCGGAACCCTTTATCGAGCGCGAGAAGCACACCACGATCAAGCCCTTGTGGGACTTGTGGCGTTCCGTGACGCAGGATTTCTTCGGCACAGCAAGCTTCGGCATCGTCGCCAATGAAACCTATGCTCGCGGCATCCGCCAGTTCCTCGAAGGCGATATGGGCCTGCCTTGCGCGCTGGCGTTCTCGCGCTGTGCCGGGGTCAAGCCAATCAACGAGCAGGTGCGCGCCGCAATCCGCGCCAATCCGCCGCTGGTGATGTTCGGCAGCTATAACGAACGCATGTACATGGCCGAATGCGGCGCGCGCGGGATGTATATCCCGGCGAGCTTCCCCGGCGCTGCGATCCGGCGTCACACCGGCACGCCCTTCATGGGCTATTCGGGCGCGACCTATCTTGTGCAGGAAGTGTGCAATGCGCTGTTCGATGCGCTGTTCCACATCCTGCCGCTCGGCACGGAAATGGACAAGGTCGAGGCCACGCCCGCTCGCAATGAAGCGCAATTGACCTGGGACAATGACGCCAAGGCCAAGCTCGACCAGCTTGTCGAAGCCCAGCCGGTGCTGATCCGGATTTCCGCCGCCAAGCGCCTGCGCGACGCGGCTGAACGCACCGCGCGCAATCGCGGCGCTGAAACAGTTACGGCAGACTGTCTCGCCGAGGCACTGCTCGAAGGTGCGGGAGCATGACGTTCATGTGCGCCCGCCCCAACCCTTTGACGCTGCTGCGGAAGATTTCCGGGACGGCGCCATCCCATGCCCCCTTCGAGGGGGCTCTCCAATCCACGTGGGGGATCACGCGG
Source organism: Sphingomonadales bacterium (assembly GCA_004292705.1). GTDB lineage: Bacteria > Pseudomonadota > Alphaproteobacteria > Sphingomonadales > Sphingomonadaceae > Erythrobacter. Next base: position 7,873 of record RDXA01000403.1, read on the forward strand.
GGATGTCGACGGGAGCTTTCGGGCTCTCAATCCTACCCAAGTAAGCGGAGAAAACCCGATGAACGAACGTATCGGAACGCACCTGACGCCTGAAGAGGCACAGGAAATCCACAAGGGCTTCATGGGCACCTTCACCATCTACGTGGTGATTGCGCTTGTGGCTCACGCGCTGGTCTGGGCCAACAAGCCCTGGCTGCCGCTCTAATCCACAACTGAAACCGGCCAATGCGCACGGGGGCATCCCCCGGGCCCTTGACCGATATCAGCCCCAGAAATTTTTCGAAGGAATTCCCCATGTGGAGAGTTTGGTTCTATTTTGACATCCGCCGCGCCCTGGTTGCGCTGCACGTTGGTCTCGCCGTGTTGGCGTTCACCATCCACTTCATCCTGCTCAGCACCACGAACTACAACTGGCTGGAAGATGCCAGTGCTGCGCCGGCTGCGGCGGCCATCACTTCGCCGGAAGCTCCGGCGGCGGGATAGCAGTCTCGAAATGTGAGGGGGCAGGTTCGCCTGCCTGCCTCCTAACACTTGTCGAACAACTCATAGCACCCGCCCCAGTGGCGGGGAGGATGGACCTATGGCGCTCCTTAGTTTCGAGCGGAAATACCGCGTCCGCGGTGGCACATTAATCGGCGGCGACCTCTTCGACTTCTGGGTCGGGCCGTTTTATGTCGGATTCTTTGGAGTGACGACGGCCATCAGCGCCCTTCTGGGCACCATGCTGATCTTCGCCGCCGCTACACAGGGCCCGACCCTCAACCCCTGGCTCATTTCGATCAACCCGCCACCGATCGAATATGGCCTCAGCCTTGCTCCCATGGAACAGGGCGGATACTGGCAGATCATCACCTGCTGTGCCGTCGTTGCCTTCTCGTCGTGGGTGCTGCGGCAAGCAGAAATCTCGCGCAAGCTCGGCATGAGTTATCATGTGCCGATCGCCTTCAGCGTCGCGGTTTTCGCCTACGTCTCGCTCAACGTCATCCGTCCCTTGTGGATGGGCGCGTGGGGTAATGGCTTCCCCTATGGTATCTGGACGCACCTCGAGTGGGTCTCGAACGTGGGCTACGCCTTTGGCAACTTCCACTACAACCCCGTGCACATGCTCGCGATCACGTTCTTTTTCACGAACTGTCTCGCGCTCGCGCTGCATGGCGGCCTGGTGCTGTCGGCGGTCAACCCGACCGGAGGCACCGACGTCAAGACACCCGAATACGAAGACACCTATTTCCGTGACTTCATCGGCTATTCGGTCGGCACGCTTGGCATCCACCGGGTGGGTCTCTTCCTGGCGCTCAACGCCGGGTTCTGGAGCGCCATCTGCATCGTCATCTCCGGCACTCTGTATGTCGGCAGCTGGATCGAATTCTGGGATTTCTGGAAGAAGATCCCGATCTGGTCGTAAGGAGCACCTGAACCATGGCGACTTATCATCCCGCACCTCGACGGCAGCGAAGGGCGGATTGCCCTCACCGGCCACAGCTACTGGATGGGCAAGCTTGGACAGGCCCAGATCGGGCCCGTCTATCTCGGCCTGCTCGGCACGCTCAGCCTCGTCTTCGGCGGCGCGGCGATCATGATCATCGGGCTCAATTTCTGGGCGCAGGTGGGCTGGAGTCCGCAGGGCTTCATGCGCGAATTCTTCTGGCTCTATCTCGGTCCTCCGGGCCCGGAATACGGGTTCAGCTTCTTCGTCCCGCTGGCGAAGGGCGGCTGGTTCATCATGGCCGGCGCGTTCCTGACGATTTCGGTGCTGTGCTGGTGGGTCCGCACCTACATGCGGGCCAAGGCGCTGGGCATGGGGATGCACATACCCTGGGCCTTCGCGAGCGCCATCTGGCTGTTCCTGGTGCTGGGCTTCATCCGCCCGATGCTGATGGGCAGCTGGTCGGAAGCGGTGCCTTACGGCGTCTTTGAGCACCTCAACTGGACCAACAATTTCTCGCTGGTCTACGGCAACCTGTTCTACAACCCGTTCCACGCGCTCTCGATCGTCTTCCTCTACGGGTCGGCTGTCCTGTTCGCGATGCACGGGGCGACCATCCTTGCACTCGGCCGTTATGGCGGCGAGCGCGAGATCGAGCAGATTACCGATCGCGGCACGGCAGCCGAACGCGGTGCGCTGTTCTGGCGCTGGGTGATGGGCTTCAACGCGACGTTTGAATCCATTCACCGCTGGGCCTGGTGGTTCGCAGTGCTGACCACCCTCACGGGCGGGATCGGCATTCTGCTGACCGGCACCGTGGTGGATAACTGGTACCTGTGGGCGCAAGAGCACTACTACGCTCCCGACACGATCAATTACGATCCGAGCGGCGCGGCCCAGGCCTCGGCCGGCCAGAAGTAAGGCGTCGGGCCGCCCTGCGCGGCCCGGCACCAATCTGACCTAAAGACAAGCCCGGCGCGGACCCATGGTCCGGCCGGGCTTTGCTATTGGGGGAATGGGGCGCTCAGCGGTGTTGCGGCAGGGCAAGCCGGGTGCGCAGGTCCATCAGGTGGAGCGGCAGCGACGCGGCCAGCGGGAGCGCGATCCACCACCAGTCCGCCCCCACCATCGCCGCGCGCAGCCCCAGCACGATGAGCGCGGCCGGCCCGAGCAGGCCAAGGATCGCACCCCAGCGCCAACGCCCCCCGGCCCGCAGCCACACGGCCTCGATCGCCAGCACGCAGAGGATCACATCAGCCGCGTGACCGCTATCAAACAGGATCTCGGTAAGGCCTGCGCCCGCCATGCTGGTCCCTCCCCCTCGCCCTGCGGCCTCAGCCGAACGGCGCGTTGAGCTGGGCCACGGCGCGGTTGAGCGCCGCTGCAAAGCTCACCCAGCCGAGATAGGGCACCAGCAGCAGCGCCGCACTCCTTGAGAAGCGCCCGCAATAGACGATCATCGCGAGGATCGAGAGCCACAGCAGGATCACCTCGGCGAAAGCCCAGTCCGGCCGCTGGAAGCGGAAGAACAGCAGGCTCCAGCTGATGTTGAGAAAGCCGTTGAGCGCGAACAGCCCGATCACCCATTCGGCCGCCACAGCGGTTGGCGCCGCCCGCCAGGCGGTGATCCCGGCAACAGTGATCAGCGCGTAGATCAGTGTCCAGCCCATCGGAAAGACCACATCGGGCGGGTTCCAGTCGGGCTTGGCGAGCGCCTGATACCACGGGCCAAGGTCGGTCACCGTCGCCCCCAGCGCCGCGACGCAAATCGCCGCGGCGGTGGCGATGGTCACCGGAATGATCATCATCCTGTTCATGACCAAGGGTGTAAGGCCCCGCCCGGTAACCTGCAATGGCCCGCGACGGCGTGTTACCGGGTCGCGGGACTCAGGCCGAGCAGGTGCGCGGTATCCTTGAGGAAGATCTTGACGTGCGCCATCGGTTTGGCGCGCACCAGCTTCTTGTGCATGTAGGCCTGCCAGGTCAGTTCCTGCACGTCCTTGTCGTCGCACATGGTGACGAAACGCTCGCGGCGCTTGTCGGACGAATACCAGAAATACTGCATCATCCCCAGCACCCAGAACACCCGGCCATGCTCCTTCATGAAGGCCTTGCGCGCGCTGCGCAGATGCTTGGCCTCGCCGGTCCTGAGGAAGGCCGCTGCGGCCTCTCCCACCATCCGGCCGCCGGCCATGGCGTAATAGATCCCCTCGCCCGAAGCCGGAGCGACCACGCCCGCAGCATCGCCGGCCACGATCACATCAGCGCCGTTGTCCCAGCGCTTCAGGGGCTTCAGCGGGATTGGTGCGCCTTCGCGGCGCAGCGTCTCGCAGCGTTCGAGGCCAAGGTCGTCGCGCATGGTGGCGATGGCGCCGCGCAGACTGAAGCCCTTGTTGGCGCTGCCCACCCCGATGCTCGCGGTCTCGCCATGGGGGAAGACCCAGGCGTAGAAATCGGGCGACAGGCGGCCCTGGTAGAACACATCGCAACGCGAGGCATCGAATTGTTCGGTGTTCTTCGGCGGGGCCTTGATGATTTCGTGATAGGCAAAGACGCATGGAACGCGTTCGGCCCCCGGCAAGCACTGCTTGGCCACCGCCGAACGTGCGCCGTCGGCGCCGATCACCACGCGGGCGCGCACCCGCTCGATCGGGCCGCCCCGGCTGCGGCGGAAGGTGACGATCGGGTGCGCTTCGTCATCGCGCTCGATCTTTTCGAAGGTGGCCGTGAGCCGTTCTGCACCGGAGTGGCGCGCGCGTTCGCGCAGCCACTCGTCATACTCGTCGCGGTCGACCATGCCGACATAGCCGATCTCGCCCACCGGCATGTCGACCGCCCGGCCCGAAGGCGCGATCATCCGGGCCGAACGCGCCTTGGCGACCAGCAGCGATTGCGGAATGTCGAAATCGGCCAGCAACCGCGGCGGGATCGCGCCGCCGCAGGGTTTGATCCGCCCGCCGCGCTCGATCAGCAGCACCGAATGGCCCGCCAGCGCCAGATCGGTCGCCGCCGTCGAACCCGATGGCCCGCCGCCAATCACCACGGCGTCGTAAATAGTCTCGTTCATGCGAACTGCTCCCTCTCTTGCCGCGCGACGCTGGCCCGCATGGCCGCCCCCCCGGTCGCCTTCACGGCAAGTATGGCCGCCAGCACAAATGCCGCCGCCTCGATCATGAAAACCATCTGAAACGCTGCGCCGTCGCTCGCCAAAGCGTGCCGCGCAAAATCCACGCCGACCGCTCCGGTCAGCCCGCCGAGCCCGAAGGCAATCGCCTGAGACGCACCCCACACGCCCATGCGGACGCCTTCGCGGGTCTTTTCCCCCGCCCCAGCCAGCCCCATCATCGCGCCGATCGCGGCGACCGCGAACACGCCATTGCCGAAGCCGAGCACAAATACATTCGCGCCGAGCGGCCAGCCCGGCCCGGCCACCGCCGCCAGCGCCAGTGCGCCAAGGCCCAGCGCCGAGAGCAGGCAGCCACACACAACCCACACCCGCAACCCGTCGGGCCGTTTGCCGCTGAAGGCGCTGCCGCCGATCCCGGTGATGATCATGCCGATCAGGATGCCGCCCTGATGCTGCCCGCCAAGCTGGGTCGATTCCCCCGGCGTCAGGCCGAAGATCAACCCGGCAAAGGGCTCAAGGATCAGATCCTGCATCGAGAAGGCGATCATCGAGACGAAGATGAACACGGTAAAGCGCCGTGCCGCTGCCTCGTGCCAGATCTCGTGCAGGGCTGCGCGGAAATCGGGCGCAGCAGCGCCGTCGGCGGCATGGCCGAACCGGCCTGCCTGCCGCTCCAGCCGGAAGGTCGCCAGCACGGTCAGCAGCACGGTCACCAAGGCAAGCCCGCCCGCCACCGCCAGCAGCCGCTCGGGCGAGAAAGGCTTGAGCAATTGGCCCACCGTGATCGCGGACACCACGATCCCGGCAACCATCATGATCCATGTCACTGCGGCGGCTGCGGCGCGCCGTGAGGGCGCGACGCCCGAGGCGAGCAGCGCCAGCGCCGAAGTGCCGCCCGCGCCCACGCCCGCGCCGATCAGCGCATAGGCGAACACGGCCAAGGCCAGCCCTGCGCCAAACGACGCCTCCAGCATCAGGGTTGCGCGGGTTGCCAGCAGCGCGCCGGCCGCCAGCACCGCCAGGCCGCCGATGATCCACACGGTGCGGCTTCTGCCCTTGTCCGAGGCATGGCCCCACAAGGGCCGGGCCAGCTGCACCGCATAATGCCATGCCACCAACCCTGCCGGGATTGCCGCCAGCAGCCCCAGTTCAACCACCATCACGCGGTTCAGCACGGTTGTCGCCAGCATCACCAGCGCGCCAATCGAGGCCTGCACCAGCCCGATCCGGACAATCGCCAGCCAGCCGAACCCGGCAGCGGCGGTTGTCGCTTGCGGCGAGCCGAGCGGGGCGTGCATCAGATGTATCCCCCGAGGCCGAGCGCCGCCGCCAGCATTCCGAGCACATAGAGCGTCACGCCGACGCCATTATACCACGGCGCATATTGCGCGGGATCGCGCAGCAAGCGCGGCATGGCCGCAATCTGCGCGGCAAGCACACCGGTGATGATCACTGCCGAAAGGCCGTAGCCCCATGCCGCCAGCAGCGCGATCACCACAACCTGCGCCGCCGCCATCGTCACGCAAGCAAGCCTTGCGGCTGCGCTCACCCCGAGCACCACGGGAAGCGACGTCAGCCCGGTCTGGCGGTCGCCTTCAACCGCCTTGAAATCATTGAGCACCATGATGCCGTGCGCGCCGAGCGAATAGAGCACCAGCACCGCGATCACCGCGCCCGAGGGCATGGTGCCCAACATCACGGTCGCGCCGGTGAACCAGCTCAGTCCTTCATAGGTCAGCCCGCATACCAGCGGGCCGAGCCAGCCATTGGCCTTGAAACGCAGCGGCGGCGCGGAATAGGCCCAGGCAAAGGCAAGGCCGACCAGCGCGGCCATGAACACCAGCGGGCCGAGCAGCCAGCCGACCGTGGCCGAGATCGCGGTCATGATCAGCGCGATATAGAGGCCCCAGCGCCCGGGAATCCGGCCCGAGGGGATCGGGCGGTCGGGCTCGTTGATGGCATCGACATGGCGATCAAACCAGTCATTGACCGCTTGGGATGTGCCGCAAACCAGCGGCCCGGCCAACAGCACGCCGCCCGCGACAAACCACCAGCGGCCCTCCAGCCCAGCTCCTGAAGACACCGCCCCGCACATGAAGGCCCACATTGGCGGGAACCATGTAATCGGCTTGAGCAGCTGGAGCACATCACGCGGTTGCGGGCGCTGGCGTGATCCAGCGGGGCGTGCCGGGGTGGGCACAGCACGAGTCGAAGAAACCGAGTGCTCCATGAATTGAGGCTATGCCTGACAGACCTAGGCGTCAAATTATTTTGACACTTTGAATCCGTCACGTGCCGTTTTCTGCGTTCAGATTTCGAGCGTCGTCGAGAATGTGTCAATCATGGCCTGGTGAGGGACGTTGACAGCAAGCTTTGGGCGCAGTGCAACGGCGCGGCTGCGGCGAGGCGCGAGACACCGTTCAGGAGCCTCTCATTCTTGTCGGGGCGTTGCGTAGTCGTTGGCTGGCCTTAGGCCAGTCATTACCGCACCATTGGCACGCCAGGTTTGACCGGACAAACGAACGGTTTAATCGCCGTCACCGGCGAGATTGCCGAGCCCGTGGCGATGCAGTTTGGAATAGAGGCTCTGGCGCGATAGACCCAGGATTTCCGCCGCCGAAGCGCGATTGTCCGAGGTGTAGCTGAGCGCGGCCTCGATGCACAGGCGCTCGATCAGGTCGGTGCTTTCACGCACGATATCCTTGAGCGACATGCGGCCCACGAGATCGGTCAGCTGCTCGACCGAGCGCGGCAGGTCTTGCGAGCCGGGCGGCAGATCGCGCAGTCGACGTCCGACAGGGCGGATCACGAAGGCATAATAGCCTTCCTCGCCAGAGGTGCGAACTGCTGATAATTCAACGGGTTCACCGTCGACATCATGACCAACTCTGAGGACAGTCGCAACATTGCGGGCCGCTCCATGCTGGTCGATCTGGCCCTCGATCAGATCAAGGTCGATCCCCGGCCGGCCAATCGATTCCGACAGGTGCCGCCCGCGAAGCTGGTCGACACTCGCGGCCTGGAGCATTTCGACAAAGGCGGCATTGGCGGTGACAATTTCGAGATTGCTGTCGGCCACCACGAAAGCATCAGGCATCTGGTCAACCAGCGCCAGCACCGGCGAGAAATCCCCCGCAGGGCGATCAGTCGCGGGAACCAGCCGCAAGAGCAGAAACTGCCCGCGATCCTGCGTGAAGCCGTTGACCGAGGCCATGACTTCGCGCGCTCCACGGGCAATGCGGATGCGCCCCGGACTCACCGTGTCCGACACCAGCGCCGCGCCTACGAGCGCCTGCACGGCATCGTGGGAATTCTTGTCGATGAACGTCAGAAGCTTCTTGCCCGGCAGCCCCCCGGCGCGGGCGCCGACCAAGGCGTGCGCGGCCGGATTGGCCTCGCGGATGCGCAATGTGCCAGCTTCCACGATCAGCACCGGCTCGGTCGAGCGTTCGAACAGCATCCGGTAACGCGACTCGAGCTGGCGCATCCTGAGGTAATCGCGTTCAAGCGATTGCTGCACCTGAAGCAGGCGCTGCTGGAGCTTCCCCGCCTCACGCAGATCACGCCCGAAGGCGATACGGTGCTCGCCCCCGTTGACGCTCAGCACGGCATAGCGGATCGGCACATCGCCATCGCGCGAGGGGTGGTTGACCTGACGCCAATGCTGCACCTCGCCGCGCCGGGCGGCGGCCAGCATCTCCATGATTTTCGGACGACTTTCGTCGGTAACCGTCTCGATCCAATTCATGCCGACCCAATCGGCAAAGGCCGGAAACTCGCGTGGATCAAGGGCCACATCGAGGATCGTGCCGGTGTCGTCGAGCACCAGCGTGACATCTCCCGCCACCATCGCCAGCTTCATGGCCGCATCAGCATCAAGCGTGTTGAACAGTTCGGCAGCCTTCCCAAACGGGTGCTTGCCTTCGATGCTGTGTTTGCGGGTGAGCATGGCGATCGAACCTACCGGAGGTTCAAATCACTGACAGCAGCGGTCTTTACCAGAGCATTTGCGAGTTCGAGCGCGGCGAGCGCGTCCGCGCCCGTGCCATCTGCCCCGACAGCGACTGCCAATCCCGGATTTTCGTTGATCATTCGTCCGCCGACAAGCACGATGATATGGGGGTTGGCAGATACGTTCCGCACCGCCTTGATAAGATTGCTCAAAGCCGCGCTAGGACAATCCCGGGCAAGCGTCAATCCTACCATGTCGAAGGGCTGGCGCGCCAGCCGGTCGAGCAACTCGCGCCGCTCGGGCTTGACCAGCGCCTCGCTGCGCCAGCCACCGCGGGCGAAGACTTCCTCGATCATCAGCGTGCCGAAATTGTGATGATCGCCCGGCATCGGCGAAAACAGTGCGCTAAAGGGCAAAGCGAGGCCCGCCAGGTCGGCTGGCGAACGCGACGCGACTTCGCGCATCACCTCCTGAAGCCGCCACAATCCCATTGTAACATCAAGGAAATCGCACTCGTCATTGTCCCACATCTCGCCCAATTTGCGGGCTGCCGGCGCGAGCAGATCGAGACAGATCGTCTCAACGCTCGCGCCCTTGGCGATGAAGGCATCGACCTCCTCGAGCAGGCTTGCAGCTTCGAGCCGGAGCGGAAGGACAGCGAAGCGCGATGCCTCGTCCGGGGTGATCGTCCGGAACAGCCCGGCGCGCGCGCGCGGCTGGGTGACACTATGTGCCATCAACAGGCGCGGAATGATCTCGCCCTCAATGATGGCGTTGACCGAGTCCGGTTGATCCGAAGGACCGGAAGACCGTCGTCGCACCCGCTCCAGCGGTGCCGAGATAACCCCTCGTAACACAGCCGATCCTGCGCCGAACATCCCCGAAGCCTTCGAATCTCCCATTCGTCAGACCCTCCCAGGTCGTGCGGACGAACCTTCCGCAGGAGGTAGTGACCATCCGTGTAGGAACGGTCTTAGCCCTGATCCCGAAAAGCCACGACTCCTGTCTACGCCTTTTTCGGTTTGGGTGCAAACGCACTTACCTGCCACAGCCTTAGCGTCAAGAAATATGAACGTCCAATTTAGTTGACACTCAATTTGGAAAGGGTAATCTTCGAGTCTGAGAGAAAAGGCTAACGCATCGAATGACTCGGAAGGATCAGGCATCCCCGGTCGAACCTGGAACCACGGTGACAACCACGGTTAAGGGGGCGGGCCATGAGAGAGGGAAGAGCCGGGCGCTCTATACTGCTGAAGAGCGGGTGCGGCGCGACGAGTCGATCTGGACGATCGTTCAGGGGGTACTGGCCCCGCTCCAGTTTCTCGTCTTCATAGTCAGCCTCGGCCTCGTGCTGCGCACGCTGACCGCCGGCGAAGGCGCCTTCGCAGCCGATGTCTCGATCGTGATCAAGACGCTGGTGCTCTACACAATCATGATCACCGGCTCGATCTGGGAGAAGGTGGTGTTCGGCAAGTGGCTGTTCGCCCCGGCGTTCTTCTGGGAAGACGTGTTCTCGATGCTCGTGCTGGCGCTGCACACCTTGTATCTGGTGATGCTGCTCGGCTCGGTTGGCACGCTCGAGCAGCGGATGCTGGTCGCGCTGGCTGGTTATGCCGCCTATGTCATCAATGCAGGCCAGTTCCTGTGGAAGCTGCGCATGGCCCGGCTTGAAGGTGCCTCTGCACCTCGGGCGGTGACAGCATGAGCGCGCTCGACGTCCTTGATGGCTGCGCCGCGGAAATCGCCCGCGACGAAAGGATCACCAACCCCTCCGCCCGCCCGGTGCTGCGCGAACGCGGCCAGCGCGAAGTCTTCTGCGGCCTCACCGGCATCATCTGGCTGCACCGCAAGATGCAGGACGCCTTCTTCCTGGTGGTCGGTTCGCGCACCTGCGCCCACCTGCTGCAATCGGCGGCGGGCGTGATGATCTTCGCCGAGCCGCGCTTTGCCACCGCGATCATGGAAGAGCGCGATCTGGCCGGCATGGTCGATGCCCAGGACGAGCTTGACCGGGTGGTGAACCGCCTGCTCGAACGCCGCCCTGACATCAAGACGCTGTTCCTCGTCGGATCGTGCCCTTCAGAGGTCATCAAGCTTGACCTTGCCAAGGCCGCCCAGCGCCTCGGCGCGGTGCATATGCCGCGGGTTCGCATCCTCAACTATTCGGGCAGCGGGATCGAGACGACCTTCACCCAAGGCGAAGATGCCTGCCTGTCGGCGCTGGTACCGGTGATGCCTGCCCTTCCCGCCGATGCGCCCAAGGAGCTGCTGATCGTCGGCAGCCTGCCGGACATCGTCGAAGACCAGTTCCTGCGCCTGTTTGCGGAAATGGGCATCGCCAAGATCGGCTGCCTGCCCGCCCGCAATGCCCGCGATCTGCCGAGCGTTGGCCCCGGCACCCGCTACCTGCTGGCCCAGCCCTTCCTGGGCGAGACCGCGATGGCGCTCGAAGGGCGCGGCGCGCAGCGGATCGAGGCGCTGTTCCCGTTCGGCGTGGAAGGCACCTCGGACTGGCTGCGTGCTGCCGCAGCGGCATTCGGAATCGACAAGGCCCTGACCGAACAGGTCATTGCGCCGGGCCGCGAACGCGCCCGTATCGCCCTGTCCAAACTGCGCCCGCAGCTGGAAGGTAAGCGCATCACCTTCCTGCCGGATTCGCAGCTCGAAGTGCCGCTCGCCCGCTATCTGCAGGACGAACTGGGCATGGAGCTGGTCGAGGTAGGCACGCCCTACCTCCACCGCGCGCACCTGGCCCGCGAGCTTGAAAGCTTCGGCCCCAACGTGCGCCTGTCGGAAGGCCAGCATGTCGAGCGCCAGCTGGACCGCGTGCGTGCCGATCGGCCCGACATTACGGTCTGCGGCCTCGGCCTTGCCAACCCCCTCGAAGCCGAAGGGCTCACCACCAAGTGGGCGATCGAACTCGTCTTCTCGCCGATCCACGGCTTCGACCAGGCCGCCGATCTCGCCGAACTCTTTGCCCGGCCGCTGCGGCGCCGCGACATGCTGGAGATCTAGGCGATGCAACTGGCAGTCTGGACATATGAAGGCCCGCCCCACGTCGGCGCGATGCGTGTCGCCACCGCGATGGAGAAGCTCCACTACGTGCTGCACGCTCCGCAGGGCGATACCTACGCGGACCTGCTGTTCACGATGATCGAACTGCGCTCGAAGCGTCCACCGGTCACCTACACCACCTTCGAGGCGCGTGACCTTGGCAAGGACACCGCGCAGATCTTTCAGGATGCCGCGCGCGAGGCTGTGACCCGCTTCAACCCGCAGGCGATCATCGTCGGCGCTTCGTGCACCGCCGAACTGATTC
>RDXA01000099.1 GCA_004292705.1 Sphingomonadales bacterium
GTGTCGCCGGCCTGCACCGGGAACATCGCGGCGGCCACCGAGGGCCGGCCGCGCAGATTGCGCGCCGCCTGGGCCGGCGGAATGCCGCGCCGCCCGACCTTGTTGTCGTAAAGCGGCAGCAGCGGCGCGAGGGCGAGCAGGCGGGCCTGTGCCTCTTCGAGTGCCAGTGGCGCGGTCAAAGCGGGGCGTTCCAGTCGCCCGATTTGCCGCCGCTCTTGGCGATCAGGCGCACCTCGGAGATGAGCATGCCCTTGTCGATTGCCTTGGCCATGTCGTAGATTGTCAGCAGAGCGATCGAAACCGCTGTCATCGCTTCCATTTCGACGCCAGTGCGTCCGGTGAGCGAGGCTGTGGCGGTGGCACGGATGGCACCATCCTCAAAGGCAAAATCCACGCTCACTGCTTCAAGCCCGAGAGGGTGGCACAACGGGATCAGGTCGCCAGTGCGCTTGGCTGCCATGATCCCGGCGATGCGGGCGGTGCCCAGCACGTCACCCTTGGGGGCATTGCCCGCGCGGATGGCGTCGAGCACGTCGGCCGACATCGTGATCCGCCCCGAGGCGACCGCGCGGCGCGCGGTGGCGGGCTTGCCGCCGACATCGACCATGTGCGCCGCACCCTCGCTATCGAGGTGGGTGAGTCGGCCCACCTCACCATCCATCGCTCCGTTCACCATAGCGCCCTCATTCCTTGCGGAAGGGGCGTGTTGGAGACACTTGAGACACTGTCCAGAAAGCAAAAACCTTGCCCCATGCGGGCCGTGATCGGTCGGCAGTCGGGAAGGCAGTGGGAGTGGGTCATGGCTCGGCTCTTGCCCGATTTTTGCGTTGTAGGACAGCCAGCGGATTGATCAGGCTGCGCCTTCGAGCAAAACCCTGGTGGCGGCGGCGATATCATCGGCGCGCATCAGGCTTTCCCCGACAAGGAAGGTGCGCACCCCTGCCGCTTCGAGCCGCTGGCAATCGGCGTGGGAATTGATCCCGCTCTCGCCGACGATCAGCGTGCCTTCGGGCATCAGCGGCGCGAGGCGCTCGGTCACGGCCAGCGAGGTGGTAAAGGTTTTCAGGTCGCGGTTGTTCACCCCGATCAGGCGCGACCGGAGGACCCGGACGGCGCGTTCCAGTTCGGCCTCGTCATGCACCTCAATCAGCACATCCATCCCGAGCTCACCGGCGGCGGCCTCGATTTCGGCCATGGCACTATCCTCCAGCGCAGCGACGATGATCAGGATCGCGTCCGCCCCGATCGCGCGGGCTTCGAGGCATTGCCACGGATCGACCATGAAATCCTTGCGCAGTACGGGCAGGGTGCAGGCAGAGCGGGCGGCGACCAGATAGTCCTCATGCCCCTGAAAATAGGGCGCGTCGGTCAGCACCGAAAGGCAGGCCGCGCCGCCAGCCTCGTAAGCGGCGGCGTGGGCGGCGGGGTGGAAGTCGGCGCGGATCAGGCCTTTGGAGGGGCTGGCCTTCTTGATCTCGGCGATCAGGGCATAGCCGCTGGCGGCACGCTGGCGAAGGGCGGCCTCGAACCCGCGCGGCGGCGTTTGCGCGCCAGCGGCCTCGGCGAGCGCAGCCGCAGTCGTCACAGCCTTGCGGGCGGCGACTTCCATGCGCTTGGTGGCGCAGATTTCTTCGAGCTTGTTCACTTCAGAAAACACCGTTCGAGCTGAGCCTGTCGAAGCACCGTTCTTCTTCGAGCGGCAGATAAGAGGAAGTGCAGCCCTTCGACAAGCTCAGGGCGAACGGAAGAAGGGTTACCTCGCCAGCGCGATCCACTTGTTCAGCAGTGCCAGCGCCGCGCCGGAATCGAGCACCTCGGCGGCCATGGCGGCGCGCTCGGTCCAGTCCGCGCCGCGCCCAGCCACCGTCAGCGCGCCTGCCGCGTTGAACAGCACCGCGTCACGATAGGGCCCGGGGTTGCCCATCAGGAGCGCCTTCAAAGCGGCCGCGTTGTGCTTCGCATTGTCGCCCCGGATGGCCTCGATCGGGGCGTGCGGCAGGCCAGCGATACCGGCATCGACACGCTCCATCGTGAAGGCATTGCCGGTCACCACTGCGACTTC
>RDXA01000100.1 GCA_004292705.1 Sphingomonadales bacterium
AGAGCCGCAGCACTTGCCGCGCGCCAGATGGGCCACACGCGTAAACACGGTGTAGCCGGTTTCGGGATCGCGATAGGTGTTCTCCCCGCGCGCGCAGGCGGCTTCGTGCAGGGCGTGCCATTCGGGTTGGGTCATCGTCGGCAAGCGATAGTGTGAAAGTGTCCGCGATGCCATGCGCGACATAAAATTGCCGCTCTGCGCAGGATACCCGCTTGCGCGCGTGCCGCTTTTGCGCTCTCAAACGCGCCTGCTTATTTCCCGGAGAGCGCCCTTGCGTTTCGTGCTGTTGATCGCCGCCCTGTTGTTCGCTGCCCCTGCCTCTGCGCAGGGTATCCAGCAAACCAAGGGCAATTTCGAAGACAAGTTCCGCCAGCTTGATGAAGTGCTGCCCGATCCCAGCGCCACCCGCAACGCCAGCGGCGCGCCGGGGCATCAATACTGGCAGCAGAAGGTCGACTACAAGATCACCGCCGAGCTGGACGAAAGCAAGCGCCGCCTGACTGCGCGCGCCACGGTGCGTTACACCAACAATTCGCCCGATGCCCTGCCGTGGCTGTGGATGCAGCTCGACCAGAACATCTTCAAGCGGGACTCGATGGCCGAGCTGACCGATGCCTTTGGCGGCCCGGGTCGTCGCGGGCCGAAGGTCACGCTGGGGGCTGGTTCCGAACCGACCAAGCTTTCGATGGAAGAGCTGCGCCGTCAGCAGGCGATGGCCGACAATGATTACGGCTATGATATCAGCGCCGTGACCACGCTGGCGGGGGCCAAGCTGCCGCACACCATCGTCGGCACGCTGATGCGCATCGACCTGCCCGAGCCGCTGGCACCGGGGCAGACCAGCGAATTTGCGATCGAATGGGCCTTCACCATCGTCGAGGAAGACGCGGTCAACGCGCGTTCGGGCTACGAGCACTTCCCCGATGATCCGCGCAAGGGCGGCAACGACATTTTCCTGATGGCGCAGTGGTTCCCGCGCATGGTGGTCTATTCCGACTACGAAGGCTGGCACAACAAGGAGTTCCTCGGCCGCGGCGAATTCACCCTCGAGTTCGGCGATTACGAGGTCGAAATGACCGTGCCCGACGATCACATTGTGGCCTCGACCGGCGCGCTTCAGAATGCCGATACCGTCCTGACCGCGGCCCAGCGCCAGCGGCTTGAAACCGCCAAGACCGCTGATGCGCCGGTGTTTGTCGTCACCCCGCAGGAAGCCGCCGCTGCCGAGGCGCGCGGGCCTTCGGGCAAGAAGACCTGGAAATTCGCTGCCGCCAATGTGCGCGATTTCGCCTGGGCATCGAGCCGCAAGTTCATGTGGGACGCGCAAGGCGTGAAGCAGCCGGGTGCGGAGAACGAAACCGTTCTCGCCATGAGCTTCTGGCCCAAGGAAGGCGGGGATCTGTGGAAGAAGTATTCCACCGCCGCCGTCGTCCACACGCTGAAGGTCTATTCGCGCTTCAGCTTCGATTATCCCTATCCCACCGCGCAGTCGGTCAACGGGCCGGTCGGCGGGATGGAATATCCGATGATCACCTTCAACGGCCCGCGCACCACCCTCAACAAGGACGGCACGCGCACCTACTCGC
Source organism: Sphingomonadales bacterium (assembly GCA_004292705.1). Taxonomy (GTDB): domain Bacteria; phylum Pseudomonadota; class Alphaproteobacteria; order Sphingomonadales; family Sphingomonadaceae; genus Erythrobacter. The sequence goes on from RDXA01000100.1 coordinate 1,587, forward strand.
TGGCCGAGAAGATGTTCCTCGTCGGCGTGGTGATCCACGAGATCGGGCACATCTATTTCCCGATGACGGTGAACTCGGACGAACGCCAGTGGACCTGGATGGACGAGGGGCTGAACTCCTTCCTCGATTCGGTTGCGGGTTACGAGTGGGACCCGAACATGCCGTGGACGCGCAGCGTGCCGCGCGATCTGGTGCCGTACATGGTCTCGAACAACCAGCAGCCGATCATGACGCAATCGGATTCGATCACCGATCTGGGCGCCAACGCCTATGGCAAGCCCTCGGCCGCCTATCACCTGCTGCGCGACACCATCATCGGGCGGGAACGGTTCGATTTCGCGCTCAAGGAATATGCCCGCCGCTGGAAGTTCAAGCGCCCGACCCCGGCCGATTTCTTCCGCACCATCGAGGAAGCCAGCGGCACCGATCTCGACTGGTTCTGGCGCGGGTGGTTCTACACCACCGATCGTCGATATCGCGCTGGATTCGATCTACCGGCTGAAGATGGACAGCAAGAACCCCGACATCGATCTGCCGCGCCGCCGCCAGGAGCGCGCGGACGAGCCGGACGTGGTCGGTATCGGCCTCAACAAGGCGCAGGGCCTGCCGATCTGGGTGCTCGAAAACCCGGGCGTGACCGATTTCTACGACACGAACGACGAATTCACTGTCACACCCAAGGACCGCAAGGGCTATACCGATTTCCTCGAAGGCCTCGCCCCGTGGGAACGCGCCGCCTTCGGACGTGCGGTGAAGGAGGATGCCAATTACTACGTCCTCAACTTCAGCAACAAGGGCGGGCTGGTGATGCCGATCATCCTCGGCCTGACCTTCAAGGACGGGTCGACCGAGAAGCTTTCGATCCCCGCCGAGATCTGGCGCCGCAACTCGCGCGAGGTGGCCAAGCTGCTCGTCTATCCCAAGGGCAAGGAACTGGTGCAGGTAGTGGTCGATCCCGATTGGGAGACCGGCGATGCCGACCTCGAGAACAACCACTACCCCCGCCGCATCATCCCGAGCCGGGTCGAGGCCTTCAAGGACGAAGCGAGCAAGTCGCGCGTCAGCCGCGATCTGATGGGCGAGGCCGCCGGGGCCGAGCCGGACAAGAAGAAGAAGTGATGCTGCGCCGGTTGCTGGTGCTGCTTGCGCTGGTGCTCGCTCCGCTTGGGGCGGGCACCGCAACTGCGCACCAGCAGAAGATCGCGATCAGCACCCTTTCGCTCAACCCGCGCTCGGGCCTGATCGAGATCGCGCATCAGGTGCCGGTCCACGATGCCGAACACGCGCTGACGGCGCAGGGGGAGAAGAACCCCGACATCATCGGGAGCGAAAAGAGCCGCGAGGCTTTCGCCGCCTATGTCA
>RDXA01000404.1 GCA_004292705.1 Sphingomonadales bacterium
CGCCAGCGCCACACCCGGCAAGCCGACAATAACGAACGCCTCGCGCCAGCCCACAAAATCCGCCAGCGTGCCGCCGATGATCATGCCCAGCAGCGTGCCAACAGGAATCCCGAGCGAATAGAACGCCAGTGCGGAGGCACGGCGGTCAGGCGGCACAATGTCGCTGATCAGCGAATGGGCGGGCGGTGTGCAGCCCGCCTCGCCAACACCCACGCCGATCCGGGCCAGCAGCAATTGCATGAAGTTCTGCGCCATTCCGCACAGCGCTGTCATCGCCGACCACAAGGCCAGCGACACCGCAATCAGGCGCGGACGGCTGGTGGTGGGGCGGTCAGCAAAGCGGGCGATCGGGATGCCCAGCACGGTGTAGAACAGCGCAAAGGCGAGGCCCGTCATCAGTCCGATCTGCGTGTCCGACAGATCAAGGTCACGCGCAATCGGCTCAGCAAGGATGTTGACGATCTGGCGGTCGATGAAATTGAAGACATAGACCGTGAGCAGGATCCACAAGGTGAGCCTGACCGATTGCGACCGGGTCGCAGAAGGCGCAGTGGTTGCCATGTGGCTGGTCTCTCCCGTTTGCGGCGCTTCGTGCGCCGTCCGTTGTCGTATCGTCACAAGGTCATGCACGCCGCATCGACGTCCGCATCATGCCCTCAGTAAAGCAGGTGATCGCGCACCGCGGCAACCCACGCCGCTTCGTCGGTTGACGTCATGACGTCGAGATCGTGCGGGGTCGCGACGGGATCATCGACCCATTCGCGTAAGGCCGGACCGCCATTGATGACATCGATCGCAAGCCGGGACAGTTCATATTCGTAAGGGAAATCGCGCCACAGCGGATAGTCGGGATAAAGCAGACGGATGGCCTTGAACGCGAGCGCCTGAAGTCGCCAGGGCTTGAATGCATGATGACTGTAGAAGGTGTTTTCTGCATGGATCATCAGTGCATTGCAGAGCTTTCCTGCATGCTTGTGGAAGGTCGGTTCAAACCAGCATTCACGGATTGCTGCTCCAGCCAGCCATTCAGGCTCGAGCTTCCTCATCACCTTCAACACGCCCCCTGCATCAATATCGGGCGCGCCGAAGAGCACCTCCAGAGGGCGCGTCGTGCCGCGTCCTTCGGACAGCGTCGTGCCTTCGAGCATCACGGTGCCAGCATAGCACCGCGCCATGTTGATATTGGCGGCATTGGGCGAAGGATTGATCCACACACGAGAGGCCGGCCATCCGAAGCCGTCAGCCTCGTCAGGACGCCAACCCTCCATCGCCACCACCTTGTAAGCGACGTCGAGACCGAAATGCGCGATGAACCAATGGCCCATCTCTCCCATCGTCAGCCCGTGACGCATGGGCATGGGAGCGGCGCCGACAAAGCTTTCCTGCCCCGGTACAAGCAGCAGGCCTTCAACCGGGCGGCCTGCCGGGTTCGGGCGGTCAAGCACCCAGACTTCCTTGCCCGCTTTCGCCGCTTCCTCCAGCAAATACAGAAGCGTAGTGACAAAAGTGTAGATCCGGCAACCCAGATCCTGAAGGTCGAACAGGAACACGTCCGCACTCGACATCATCTGGCCCGAAGGTCGGCGTACCTCGCCATAGAGCGAGAAGATCGGGATGCCGTAGCGCGGGTCCATCTCGTCCGCGGTCTCGACCATGTTGTCCTGTTTGTCGCCTTTCAGACCATGCTGCGGGCCGAAGGCGCTGTTGATTTGTACACCGGCCGCAATCAGCGCATCAAGGCTATGGGTAAGGTCGGCGGTTACGCTCGCCGGATGCGCGATCAGCGCCACGCGGCGGCCATGCAGTTGCCGGAGCAGTTCGGGATCGGCCAGCAGCCGGTCAATGCCTGTCTTCATGCATGGTTGGGTGAAGCAGCCTCGCGTCAAAGGCAATGGCATTTGCGCCGTCTCTCCCTATATTGAGCAGCATGGACTGGACCTGCGCCCTTATCGCCGCCGCATGGGCAATCATTCTCGGCGGCGCAGGCGGCGCACTGACCGATATCGGCGCGTGGTATCGCAACCTCCGAAAGCCGCCCTGGCAGCCACCCGACTGGCTATTCGGCCCGGCCTGGACGGTCATCCTCGGGCTGGCTGGATGGAGCTTCTATGTCGCCCTGACACAAGCACCCTCACCAGAGGCGCGCAGCGCAGTGCTGGCGCTGTTTGCGGCCAATTTCGTGCTGCATTTCCTGTGGTCACCGCTGTTCTTCAAGCTGCGACGGCCGGACTGGGCCTTGGCCGAGAACGTGTTGCTGTGGTGTTCCGTCACCGCCCTGATGGTGGGGCTACCAAGACTCGTTGGTGACAGTTTCGCCGGATGGCTCAATGTGCCCTATTTTGTGTGGGTCAGCTTTGCCTTTGTGCTCAATTGGAAGATAGTACGGCTCAACGCGCCGTTTCGCGCCATCCGGTCGCCAAGCTAAAGCTCAATAATCAGCTGGCGGCACGCTTCGGAGTGGAACTCCGGCTTGCCCGGGCCAAAACCGAGCGCCCAGAACTGCAAGGCACCGCCGGGATGCTCAACTATCGCGTTAAGTGCGACCTGAGCAGGTGTTGGGAGATCGGCAGCAATGCTGGCCTTGAGCACCAAGCCCGCATCGTTTTGCGAGCAGGTGACAGCAATCGCATCCACCGGCGCATCGCGCATCCCTTCACGGAAGGAATCGAAGTCATAGGCTGCCCAGCAGCCAGATGGCGACAGGTTGAACTCGCGGTAATAGGTGTCCCCAATCGGTTGCCAGAAAATCTCGAAGCAGGTGGTCTTCCAGAGATTGTCCCGACGTTCCGGCCCGGCATGGGGCGGCAGAATGATCGCTGGCACCTGGCCATCAAGCCGGAACTCGGCTTCGCAGCCTTGCTGAGTGGCAGTGACGGAAGCGGTGACCGCGCGGATCGGGCCAAGGTCGCAGGTCTGATGAAGCATGAGCGGGTGCATGGCTTGTTCATGCCTGCGGCCTGTGCGGCGGGCAAGAGGCTTCACGTCACCCTTCCCCGCTGTTAAGCGCCCGCACCATGACCACATACGAATCTGCCTTGCTGCGCTTGCTCGAAGAGCGCGGCTACATTCATCAGCTCACCGATGCTGCCGGGCTGGATGCCCTTGCGGCGACACAGGTTGTGCCGGGATATATCGGGTTCGATGCAACTGCGCCTTCGCTTCACATCGGGAGCCTCGTGCAGATCATGATGCTGCGACGGTTGCAGCAGACCGGCCACAAGCCGGTGGTGGTGATGGGCGGCGGGACTACCCGCATCGGCGATCCAACCGGGCGCGATGAAAGCCGCAAGATGCTCACCGATGAGACAATCGAGGCCAACATCCAGTCGATCCTCACGGTCTTCGACAAACTGCTCACATTCGGCGATGGTCCGACCGATGCGGTCATGGTCAACAACCACGACTGGCTGGGGCGGCTGGGCTATATCGAACTGCTGCAGCAGGTCGGCACGCATTTCACCGTCAACCGGATGCTGACCTTCGATTCGGTCAAGTTGCGGCTTGAACGCGAACAACCGATGACTTTCCTCGAATTCAACTACATGATTCTCCAAGGTTACGATTTCCGGCACTTGTCACGGGAACTTGGCGTTCGCTTGCAGATGGGTGGATCGGACCAATGGGGCAACATCGTCAATGGGATCGAGCTTGGCCGACGGATGGATGGAACCGAACTGTTCGGTCTCACCACACCGCTGCTGACCACAGCCGACGGTGCGAAAATGGGCAAGACTGCGGCTGGCGCGGTGTGGCTTAATGAAGATCAACTGCCAGCCTACGATTTCTGGCAATACTGGCGCAACGTCGATGATCGTGACGTGGGCAAGTTCCTGCGCCTGTTTACCGATTTGCCGCTCGATAAAATCAGCCGTTTGGAAATGCTTGAAGGTGCTGAAATCAATGCGGCCAAGGTAGTGCTTGCCAATGAAGTCACCCGGCTTGTGCGGGGTAAAGACGCGGCGAGCCGGGCTGAGGCAACCGCGCGCGAGACCTTTATCGGCGGGGGCGTGGGAGAGGATCTGCCCACGCTTGCTACCGGTCCTGAGGGTATGCGCCTCGCCGCGCTGCTGACCGAAATCGGCCTCACCGCCTCCAACGGCGAGGCCAAGCGCAAGCTTGCCGAAGGTGCAGTGAAGCTGGAGGGCGAGACCGTTACCGATCCAGCCCACTTCGTTCTACCCGCCGAAGGACAGACCCTTCGCCTGAGCCTCGGCAAGAAGCGGCACGCGCTGGTCCACCGCTAGGCCTGCCTGCCTTTACCAATTGTCAGCCTTTCTGCGGCATCCCGTAGTGTGACCTACACGGAGGGAAGGATCGCAGCGCGTGGTGGTTGGAGCTAATCTTAGTGTGACCGATCTGCGCCGCGCGGCGCGTCACCCAGTCGATGTTCCCGCCATTGTCGAGCACTTCGTGCACGGCGACCTGCACCTGCACATCTGCAACCTTTCCGCCCATGGCTTCATGGTTGACGATGCGCAGCAGCTCCAGCGCGGCGACCGGATCATCATCCGCCTTCCAGTGGTTGGCCGGATCGAGGCCTATGTGATCTGGACCCGCGACACCCGTGCCGGCTTCCAGTTCGAGCGCATCATCCGGCTCGACGATTTCATCGCAATCATCGACGAGCTCCAGCCCAACCCGCGCCTGCGCCGCCCGCGCTGATCAAAGGCCTGTTGAAAGGCGCGAAAGTGTCGCCTGCTTGGCAGGGACGCTTCTCCCTGCCATGGCGCAGGCGTGATTGAACCTACTTCCCCCCTCCAAATCGGAGACTACCGCCGCTACTGGCTGGCGCGGTTCATGGCCGTGTTTGCCACCATGTCGATGGTGGTGCTTCTGGGCTATCAGCTCTACGATGTAGCGCGCGGCGATTACGGGATGAGCGTCACCGAGGCCTCGTTCCAGCTTGGCCTGCTGGGTCTTGCGCAGTTCATTCCTCTGTTCGTCCTGACCCCGGTTGCCGGCCTTGCCGCCGACCGGTTCGATCGCCGTCATGTGGCTGCCTTCGCCAACGGGATCGACGGATTGGTGGCGGTGGTGCTCGCGACGCTGACCTGGGCCGACGCGCTCAATATCCCGATCCTGTTCGCGCTAGCCGCCGCGCACGGCACCGCGCGGGTGTTCGTCGGACCTTCAATGAGCGCGATTGCACCGAATATCGTGCCCCCGGCGCTGCTCCCGCGCGCGATCGCGCTATCATCCATGGCGTGGCAGACAGCAAGCGTCGCAGGACCAGCGGTAGGGGGACTGATTTTTGCCGGATCAGAATGGCTGCCCCATGCAATCTCGGCGGGAATGCTGATCGCGGCCATGCTGCTGATCCTCACCGTCCGCCCGATCAAGGCACGCCACGAAGGCCCGCCGCTCAAGCCCCTGCGCCAGATCGTCGAAGGGCTCGTCTATGTCTGGCGCGAGCGGTTTCTGCTCGGTTGCATCACGCTCGATCTGTTCGCGGTGTTGCTGGCAGGCGCAACCGCGCTGCTGCCGGTGTTCGCACGTGATATCCTGTTTGTCGGGCCGGAAGGTCTCGGCCTCATGCGCGCTGCCCCGGCGCTGGGCGCGGCGAGTGTTGCTTTGTGGCTATCCTTCCGCCCGCTGAAACACGAGGTCGGCATAAAGATGCTGTGGGCTGTCGCCGCCTTTGGGGCGTTCACGATTGCCTTTGCCCTTTCGCGCAATTTCCTGCTTTCGCTGGCAATCCTTGCCGCGATGGGTGCAGTCGACATGGTTTCGGTGTTCATCCGCAGCTCGCTGGTGCAACTGTTCACCCCCGATGACCGGCGCGGACGCGTCTCCGCGATTTCCGGGCTTGCCATCTCTGCTTCAAACGAGCTGGGCGAAATGCAGTCGGGGCTTGCCGCTGCCGTTCTCGGCGCAACTGGCGCGGTTGTATTCGGCGGCGCGGGTGCGATAGTCGTGACATTGATCTGGGCTTGGTATTTCCCCGAATTGCGCCGCGCCAGCAGCTTCGAGGTAGCCGAGCTTAAACGAGAGGTATCGACATGAAGGCTGACAACATCCTCGCGACCATCGGCAGCACGCCGCATATCCGCCTTGCACGGATGTTTCCCCATCACGAGGTGTGGGTGAAGTCGGAACGCGCCAATCCCGGTGGTTCGATCAAGGACCGGATCGCGCTCGCTATGGTCGAGGATGCTGAAAGCCGCGGCGCGCTCAAGCCCGGCGGCACCATTGTCGAGCCGACCAGCGGCAATACCGGGATCGGGCTGGCGATGGTCGCCGCGGTGAAGGGCTATAGGCTGGTGCTGGTGATGCCCGAATCGATGTCGATTGAACGCCGGCGTCTGATGCTTGCCTATGGCGCGACCTTCGATCTCACCCCGCGCGAGAAGGGCATGCGCGGCGCGATCGAGCGTGCCCAGGATCTGGTCGAGCAGACTCCGGGCGCGTGGATGCCGAGCCAGTTCGACAATGCGGCTAATCCGGCCGTCCACGCCCGCACCACCGCGCAGGAAATCCTCGCCGATTTCGCAGATAGCCCTATCGATGTGATGATCACCGGAGTCGGCACCGGCGGGCATCTTACCGGCTGCGCCGAGGAGCTGAAGAAGCATTGGCCCTCGTTCAAAGCCTATGGAGTAGAGCCCGCACTGTCCCCCGTCATCAATGGCGGCCAGCCCGGCCCGCACCCGATTCAGGGCATTGGCGCAGGCTTCATTCCCGGCAACCTTCACACCAGCACGATCGATGGGGCGATTACAGTGGATGCCGAAGACGCCAAAGAGATGGCCCGCCGCGCCGCGCGCGAGGAGGGAATGCTCGTCGGGATTTCGAGCGGTGCCACGCTCGCGGCGATTGCCAAGAAACTGCCCGAATTGCCTGAGGGCGCGCGGGTGATGGGCTTCAACTATGATACCGGCGAGCGCTACCTTTCGGTTCCGGACTTCCTGCCGGTCGAGTGAACTCGCTCGAACCCCTCGCCTATGCCGATGATGCGACTGTGCTGACCGGGTGGTTGGCGCGGCCCATTGGCAGAGCGCGTGCAGCGGTAGCAGTGTTCCCGACTTTCATGAACACTAGCCCCGGCATCGAGGCCAAGGCGCGAGCGCTGGCCGATGCCGGGTGCATTGCTTTGGTGGCGGACTTCTACGGCCCGGGTGCACCGCATGATGCACAAAGCGCCTTTGAGGCGATGGAGCGGCTGCGGGCCGATCCCGTGGCAATGCGCCGACGGCTGCGGGTGACACTCACGGCGCTGACCGAGGCTGCGCCAGGCTTGCCAATGATCGCCATTGGTTTCTGCCTCGGCGGTATGGCGGTGCTGGAACTGGCCCGTGACGGTGCAGATCTGGCCCTCGTCGCAAGCTTTCACGGCCTGCTGGCTACGCCGCATCCCGCAAACGGCCCCGTTACCCCGCGCATTCTGGTGTGCCACGGCGATGCAGACTCGCTCGTTCCCCGCACCGACGTGATAGCCTTCTGGGAAGAGATGACCAACGTCGGCGCCAACTGGCACTTCATGTCATTTGGCGGGGTCGAGCATGGTTTCACCAATCCGCTCACCCCTGCGCGCACGCCGAACCCCGCCTATAATGCCCTCGCTGACCGGCAATCGTGGACCGCTTTGATGCACCTTATCGATGAGCACGCGCCGCTTCCGGCATAGACCTATTCCTTAACTCGCTGGCCGCTACTCCCTCTGCACGACGACATCAGTGTCTCTGCTTGGGAAACGCCGCACATGAAATTCATCAAGCTGGAATCGCGCGGCGGCAATTATCTGGTTGTTGCTCAGAACGTCGCTTGGCTTCGTACTGCGGAGAACGGCCAGACGAGCGTGGGCATTGTCGGCGGACAGCCCTTGCTGGTAGTGGGATCGATCGAAGAGGTGGCGGCGAAGATTCTGGCCGAGACAGCGGCTAAAGGTGTACCAACCGACGTCCCGCCTGCGCCGGTTGTGGTGCCCGCAACATCACCCGCCGAGACGGAGCTTGCGCCAGTTCAGGCGTCGGCACCTCAGTCTGATCCTGACCCCGAACCTGAACCTGAACCTGAACCTGAACCCGAGGTCAAAGCGGCATCGGCTACGATGGCTCCGGACCAAACCCCGACTCCGCCTGCCCCCCCGCCCGCGCCTTCTGCTCATGCTGCCAAGTCCGCACCGGCCCGCGCACGATCCGTCCCGGCGCGCTCCGCAAGCCTTTGGGAGCGTTCAACGCCTTCCACCGGCAAGGGGCTCAAGATCAAGACAGACTCGCAGCGGATGATGGGATTACTGGAATAGCTCAGCGGCTCGCGGCGGATGTAACAGCCTTTGCGAATGCGAGCCTGCCTGATACCTGTCGACCTGACATACAGGAGGGACAGGACATGACACGAAGGTTGCCCGGTTTAGGCATGGTGGCGGCAATCGCCCTTGCTGCGGTGCCACTCGCCGCTGAAACCCCCGACCGCGCGCAAATCGTGACCACCGTGGATGCGCAGCATGATGCGACGGTCAAGGCCCTGCAGGACTGGGTAGCCCTCCCCACGATTGCGGCAGAAAAACGCGGCACGCCGGAAGGTGCGGAATACATGCGTAAGCTGGCGCTCGATGCCGGGTTTCAGCAGGCGAAAGTCATCCCGACTGACGGGGTGCCAGCAGTGTTTGCCACGCTTGATGCGGGGGCCAAAACTACGGTCGGCATCTACTTCATGTATGATGTGAAGCAGTTCGACCCCGCGGAATGGAATTCCCCGCCGCTGGATGCCAAACTGGTCGAACGTCCGGGCGAAGGCACCGCTATCGTCGGGCGCGGGGTAGTCAACCAGAAGGGGCCGCAAATCGCCTTCCTCGCCGCAATCAAGGCGATCCAGGCCAGCGGGCGCAAGCTGCCCGTCAATCTGGTGCTGGTAGCTGAAGGCGAAGAGGAAGTCGCCTCGACCCATTTCGATCAGGTCGTCGCAGTGCCCGAAGTGCAAGGGGCACTTTCAAAAGCGATCGGTGTGTTCATTCCCGCAGCCAATCAGAACAGGGACGGAAGCGCGGGAATCACCTTGGGGGCCAAGGGCGCGGTCGAGTTTCAACTGGTGGTGGGCGGGGAGACGTCGGACAAGTATCCCAAGACCGACATCCACTCGTCCAACCACGCCCGCATTGAAAGCCCGGCATGGCGGCTGGTCAAGGCACTGGACACTTTGGTCGCCGATGACGGCCACACCCCCGCGATCGATGGGTGGTTTGAAAACGTCCAACCGTTGACCGCGCGGCAGAAGGAACTGATTGCCCAGAGTGTAAAGCCAGGCGCGGAAGCGGGGGAAAAAGCTCTGCTCGGCGTCGGTCGATGGATCGATGATGAGGCTTATGTCACCAGCCTCGAACGGTTTTTCTCGCAGCCGACGGTCAACATTCAGGGGCTTGTTGCCGGCTACACCGGTGAAGGCGGCAAGACCGTGCTGCCGGGCCGCGCCGAGGCCAAGCTGGAATTCCGCCTTGTGCCGAACATGACCAAGGACGAGGCCGTCACCAAACTGCGCGCGCATCTGGCCAAGCGCGGGTTTAACGATGTGCACGTCACAGTCTCGGGCGGTTATGGCCCGAACGAGACCGACGAGGACTCCATCCTCATCCGCGCCCAGAAGCAGATGTTTGACGAAAGCGGCGTCCCCTACACAATCCGCCCGCGCAATGCTGGGAGCTGGCCGGGGGTGGTGTTCAACGGCCCGCCGCTGAACCTGCCGGCTTCACAATTCGGCCTCGGCCGCGGTGGCGGCGCGCATGCACCGAACGAATGGTTCCTGATCGAAAGCACCGATCCCAAGGTCTATGGCCTCGACGAAGTGACGATGGCTTATGTGGACTATCTCTACGCCCTGGCAGAGGAAGCCGCAAAGTAACCAGACCAAACACGAAAAGGGCCGCCCTGCATAGCGCGGGGCGGCCCTTTCTCGTTCGGGCATCGGGCGTTGGCTTACGCCGCTGTGGCGAAGGCCTCGGCCGGGAGCTTCATCATATATTCGCTGCCCGCTTCGAGCTTGCGGCGCAGCGCGCCCGCATCGGGGAGGAAGCGTTCGGCGTAGTAATTGGCCGAGACCAGCTTGGCTTCGTAGAACGCTTTGTCCTCGGGCTCGCCCACCAGCTTGCCGAGAGCAACCTTGGCCATCTTCAGCCAGAAGAAGCCGAGCGTCACGATGCCCATGATGTGCATGTAGTGATGCGCGCCTGCGCCAAGGTGGTTCGGATTGGCCATAGCGTTCTGCATGAACCACATGGTGGCCGCCTTCTGCTCGCCCAGCGCCTTTTCGAGGCGTTCGGCGACAGGCTTCAGGGTCTCGTCCTGCTTGGCGCTGGCGATTTCCTCGTCGATCATGGCGAAGAACGCCTGGATCGCCTTGCCGCCACCAGCTGCCAGCTTACGGCCGCACAGGTCCATCGCCTGCACGCCATTG
>RDXA01000101.1 GCA_004292705.1 Sphingomonadales bacterium
TCATGCTATGATAACCCGAGCGACGGGCAGGGTGTTCCTGAGCAATCAGCCCTTGGGCAGCGGATTGAGGGAGCCCCAGCAGCTTTCGTCGCTGACGAACTTCACAGGCTTGCCATCCGGGCCATCCATCACCGCAGGCGGCGCGCAGGTGAGTGCTATGCCGCTGTTGAAGAACATCAGCACGAAACCTGATTCCTCGCGCGGGTAGGTCGTGGGATCGCCCTTGCTGCCGGTGCAATCGGGTGCGCCATTGGTGGTGAGCGAGGTGGTGTAGAGCCAGCGGTCGCCATCGCTCTCGGCGGTGCGCCAGCGCTTGGTGACGCGTTCCTCGCCGCTTTCAATGGTGGCGGTGCCATCCGCGTTGAAGCGCCACGTCTCGGTGCAGAAGGGCTTGCCCTTGCTGTCCCGCTCGCGGGTCTCGAACCGCCAGCTGCCGACTGCCGTGAGGTGCCTGGCCATCGCTTCCGGCGTGAGGTCGGCGGGCTGGGCGAAAACGGGAGCGGCGGGGGCGCCGATCAGCATCCCCGCCGCCAACCATGTCGTCAGCCGATAGCGCATCAGCCCTCGTCGGTCTCGGTCGCGGGCTTCTTCGCGGAAGCGCCCTTCTTCTTGACCGACACCTTCTTGACCGGTTTCACCTTGGGCGGGGCCGGGGTCATTTCGAAGGACGGCTTGTTGTCCTTGATGCTGACATGGACTTCGCCGCCTTCGGCCAGCTTGCCGAACAGCAGTTCCTCGGCGAGCGGCTGCTTGATCTTTTCCTGGATCAGGCGGGCCATCGGGCGGGCACCGTAGAGCTTGTCGTAGCCCTTGTCCGCCAGCCACGCGCGGGCGTCGCTGTCGAACTGGATGTGGACGTTCTGTTCGGCCAGCTGGAGTTCGAGCTGGAGGATGAACTTGTCGACCACGCGCGCCACGGTGCTCTTGCCGAGATAGGCGAAGGGCACGATCGCATCGAGGCGGTTGCGGAATTCGGGGGTGAACATCTTCTTCACCGCCTCGTCGCCCGCATCTTCCTTCGACACGTCGCCAAAGCCGATGCCCTGCCGCGCCATATCGGCCGCGCCCGCATTGGTGGTCATGATCAGGACCACGTTGCGGAAATCGACTGTCTTGCCGTGGTGATCGGTGAGCCGCCCGTTATCCATCACCTGCAAGAGGATGTTGAACAGATCGGGGTGGGCCTTCTCGATTTCGTCGAGCAACAGCACGCAATGCGGGTTCTGGTCGATGGCATCGGTCAGCAGGCCGCCCTGATCATAGCCGACATAGCCCGGAGGCGCGCCGATCAGGCGGCTGACCGAGTGACGCTCCATATATTCGGACATGTCGAAGCGCTTCAGCTCGATCCCCATGATCGTGGCGAGCTGGCGCGCAACCTCGGTCTTGCCGACGCCGGTGGGGCCGGAGAACAGGAACGAGCCGATCGGCTTGTCGGGATCGCGCAGGCCCGCACGGCTCAGCTTCATCGCGGTGGCGAGGCGGACGATGGCATCGTCCTGGCCGAACACCACATGCTTCAGATCGCGTTCGAGGTTTTCGAGCGCCTTCTTGTCGTCCTTGCTGACCGACTTGGGGGGGATGCGCGCCATCGTCGCGATGACCTGTTCGATTTCGCGCGCGGTGATGGTCTTCTTGCGGCGGCTCGGCGGCACCAGCATCTGCATCGCGCCGACCTCGTCGATCACGTCGATCGCCTTGTCGGGCAGCTTGCGATCATTGATGTAGCGCGCCGAAAGCTCGACCGCAGTCTTGATCGCATCGGGGGTGTACTTGACCTTGTGGTGATCCTCGAAGGCAGAGCGCAGGCCCTTCAGGATCTTGATCGTGTCCTCGATTGTGGGCTCGTTGACGTCGATCTTCTGGAACCGGCGAAGCAGCGCGCGGTCCTTTTCGAAGTGGTTGCGGAATTCCTTGTAGGTGGTCGAACCGATGCAGCGGATCGCGCCGCTCGAGAGCGCGGGCTTCAAGAGGTTCGAGGCGTCCATTGCCCCGCCGCTGGTCGCACCGGCACCGATCACGGTGTGGATCTCTTCGAT
>RDXA01000102.1 GCA_004292705.1 Sphingomonadales bacterium
AAGGCATAAAGATTGTCCACAAGAAATTCGATCTTGGTCGCGTGGAACTGCACGCTTTCGACCTCGGCGGTGAGGTCTTCACGCAGCTGTTCGTACTTGGCTTCTTTGGTGGCCGGGAAGGCATTGCCCACAGCCAGCGTATCGACCCGCTCGCCCTGAAGCTTCTCGAAGGCGTTGAACAGTGTGGTGATGCGCGCGAAACGCTCGAGCGCCTCGGGCTTCAGCGCGGCCTCCATCTGGGCTAGGCTGAGGGTGTTGTCCTCCTCCTCTTCCTCTTCGCGCTTGGGGCGGCCTTCGCCGTCCTCGTCCTCATCGGCATCCGCTTCCGGCTCGTCCTCCACCTCGTCGTCCTCGCGGATCGTCGGCCCGGCGGTGGCTTCGGAGATTTCGCCGTCGTCGTCGTCATCCTCGGCGCCTTCGGCCATCTTGTCGGCCGGGGGTTCCTTCGAAAGCATCGCATCAAGATCAAGGATCTCGCGCAGCTGCATGTCGCCGTTGTTGAGGGCTTCGGACCACTGGATGATCGCGTGGAAAGTGATCGGGCTTTCGCACAGCCCCATGATCATCATGTCGCGCCCGGCCTCGATGCGCTTGGCGATGGCGATTTCGCCCTCGCGGCTGAGCAGTTCCACCGCGCCCATTTCGCGCAGATACATGCGCACCGGATCATCGGTGCGCTCGCCCGTGACAAGCTTGCGGTTGCCCGCGCGGGCATCCTTGGCCGGGCCCTTTTTCTCGCCCTCGTCGTCGTCGTCGTCGTCGTCGTCAGCGACGATGTCGTCGCTGTCCCCCTCCTCGCCCTCGGCTTCCGCCTCGGCATCCTCGTCGCTTTCCACGATCTGGACGCCCATTTCGCTGAGCGCAGTCTGGATATCCTCGATCTGGTCGGGACTCATCTCGCCCGAAGGCAGCGCTTCGTTGAGCTCGTCATAGGTGACATAGCCGCGCTTCTTGGCCTTGCTGATCAGCTTCTTGATCGACGAATCATTGAGGTCGATCAGCGGAGCATCTTCCTTTTCGGGCATATTCTTCGTGTCTATCCGTTGCCGGGCGGCCCGCCGGAGTGAGGGGCCGCCAGTTGATCCCATATTCGCCGCATCACACGGCATCATCGCCGGTATCAGCCACAGCGCCCGCTTTGCGGCGCCCGAAGGCCTTGAGGCGTTCATCCACTGCTAACAGCTGTCCGCGCAGCCGCGTCTGCTCGGCAAACGATCCTTCCGGATCGTTGTCGAAACGCGCAATCGTGGCCGCAAGCGCAGCCTCAAGCGCCGGCCTTTCGACCAGCAGCGACACAGCTTCAGCCAGTTCCTCACACGCAGCGCCGGGATCGTTGCCTTCGTCAATGAAGGCGTAGCGGATATCTGCCGACGGGGTGGGTTGGCCTTGCGTGTTGCATATGGCGGTTGGCTCGCGCGAATCAAGCGTTTCTGCAAGTTCGAACAGCGATTCGATCAATGGCGCCGCTTCACGGTCAAGGCGGGCGAGGGCAGTCAAGGCCTCGGCGTGGCGCCCGATCTCTTGTGGGTAGCGGGCAAGGCCCGCCAGCACGGCGCTGAGCAGGCCTAGCCGCTGGCCGCCTGCCATGAGCCCCGAAAGCTGAATGCGCGCGGCGTCCGACAGGCCGGGGGGCGGCGTCGGAGCCCCGCGCCAACCGCCGACGCGTTGGCCGGTTTGCAGGGCAGGGCGGCCTGCATACCCCGGTTGACGAGCCGCGCGCGGGGGGTAGGCGAAGGCGGAGAAGCGGTCCGAAAGCTCGCGCCGATACAGGCTCTTGATTTCGGCATCGGCGATGGTTTCGACATGGGCCATCAGCCGCGCCTTCAGCCCGGCCTTGGCTTCGGGGGTGGTAAGGGGCTGGGCGTCGCGTTCGAACTCCCACAGCGTGTCGATAAGAGTATTCGGCGCGCCGAGCAGCTTTTCCATCGCCGCCTTGCCCTGCGCCCTGATCAAGTCGTCGGGATCGAGCCCGGCAGGGAGACGCACGATGCTGAGCGAGCGCATCGGCGCCAGCAGCGGCAGGGCCCGTGCAATCGCC
>RDXA01000405.1 GCA_004292705.1 Sphingomonadales bacterium
AATCTGGAGGACTGCAAAAAGGCGGGGTTGCTCAACAGCACCGGCCTCTTCCTCGGAGCCTTCGGGGAATTCGGTCACTTCATCTTCCACAATGGTGAAGAGTCACTCCTTACCTACAATCGCGCTGGCGGCGGTAAGGGTACTACATTGATTCAAAACAATTTGGCGCACTCAAATGACCGCACGCTGGTCGTCGTGGATGCCAAAGACGGTGAGCTAGCATTTTCCAGTACCGCGCATCGGCGCGACGCGCTCGGCACCGATGTCATCTACTTCAATCCCTATGGCCTGCATGGCTATCCGAACACGAATGTAAATCCGCTCTTCCGGCTCATCGAGGTTGTTGAAGCTGGCGGCTCGCCGGATGGCGAAGCTGAAGCGACCTTCGAGATCGTCATGCCTGCGCCCGTGCGTGATGGTGACAACGCATGGGTGCGCAAAGGTGCGATCCAGCTTTGCTCGCTGCGCGCTGAATATCTCGCGCATGAAAAGCGCGAGCAATGCACGCTGCCCGATGTTTGGAAATTCCTGCACGGTGATGACGAGCATTTCGCGATGGAATTTTCGATGATGGCGACATCGCCAATCGAGTCCATCGCGCGGCGGGCGCAAGCCTTCGCATCGATGCGCGTGAATGCAGAGAAGCAGTGGGAGGCCATTCGCAGCGAAGCTGCATCGGCTCTCTCGGCGTTCGAGCCTGGGAAGTCGCTCGGCAATGCGTGCGCATCGCACGATATCGATCTGACGCGCGCCAAGCGCGAGAAGCTGACGATCTATATCATCCTTCCCGCCAATCGCATCGATGTGGCGAAAGCGTGGGTATCGATGCTGATTGCTATGATGACAGAAGTGATCGCAGCGGCGCGCGGGCCGGTGCGCACAACATTCATTGTCGATGAATTCGCGAACCTGCCGCGAGTGCCGAGCATCCTGCGCTCATTGCGGCTCTATCGGGGTCTTGGCGTAAGCTACTGGTTCTTCGCACAAGGCCGGAACTCACTCACGTCGCAATGGTCGAAGGAACAAGTCAAAGACATCGAGGATCAGGTCGGCATCATCACCATGAAATCGGTGTGGGAGCCGGACCTCCTCAAAGACATCGAGCTTTGGTCGGGCACCAAAACCATCTTGCAGGGTGGCGTCAGTCACAATGGTGGCGTGATCCAAACGGCGAATGCCAATCTCTCGGAAACCAAGCGGCCCGTGCTGCAAGCGGGCGATGTGATCGCACTTGGCCCCACGCGCCAAGTGATCCGCGTGGCATCGATGCCGCATCTGCTGATCAGCGATGCGGTTCCCTACTTCACCGTTGATCCGTGGCGGACACAGGTGCGCGACGTGCGCGAGCTGCATAAGGGAATTTCGGAATGAGTGATAACGGACCTTCGTTGTCGCCGCGCTTCAACAGCGCGGCGACAACGCCGTCTCGCTCGGCGGAAATGCAATCGCGCCTCGATGAAGCGATGCGGCGGATGGACAAGCGCTTTCGGGAAAACGAGCCAAGCCTGACGCAATCCAAGTATCGCGAGCTGCTGACCAAGCAGGGCAACACGATGGATTTGAAACCCGACTTCGTAAAAGAAAGCCCGACTGACCGTCTGTGGAAGGCCGCGAAGTTCCAGGTGAAGCAGGAACATCACTTGCGTTGCTCGAAGATCATCAAAGTCGCGCAGCGAATGATGGGCAAAGATCGCGGCCTGGAGCGATAGGAACCGCAGAATTCTGCGGAAAAGCTTGTAATTTTTGTTCAATTCATGCTATGATTATATTATAATGTGGTCGCAAACTGAGCGTGTCCTACGCGAGTTTCCCCCACGTTGTTCTGACTAGAAAAGCAGAATTCCCATCAGGCCGCTCGCCATCGAGCGTGCGCGATGGTGATTGTGATGAACGAGATTGTCGGAATTACAACTGAGGAACTCGACCGGTATCGCGCGATTGTCGCGACTATCGAAGGAATGACGGACGCCGAGAAAGACGAGGCGATCCAAGTCGTTGACAGCATCATGGCAGCGTTTGCCGCTGCCGATTGGGGTCTCGATCCCACTGAGCTTGCTCTCGAAAAAGGAGCTTCGGACTCTTCACAAAATGGGCGTGAAGATGGTAAGATGAAAGCTCTTGGCAACGCCATGCTTGTTGACCTCAGTCATGAGGGCGCGATCACAAAACATAACAAACCGGAAATTGCGCCATGACAGACATGAATTCAAAGAAAGCCGTTATCTATTGCCGCGTATCATCTGCGCAGCAGACGATCAGGACTGACGGCCTATCCTCACAAGAACAGCGCTGCCGCAGCTATTGCGAGCACAAGGGCTATGAGGTCGTCGAGGTATTCAAAGACGATATGTCGGGAAGTTTGGTCAAGCGTCCAGGTATGGATGCGATGATCAAATTCTTGCGCTCGACGCGCAAGCATTCCCACGTCGTCGTCATCGACGATATCTCGCGCCTTGCGCGCGGCATCGAAGCGCATTTGCAGCTTCGTGCAGATATCGGCGCAACCGGCGCATCGCTGGAATCTCCATCAATCGAGTTTGGCGAAGATTCAGACAGCAAGCTGGTCGAGAACCTCCTCGCCTGTGTAAGTCAGCACGCGCGGCAGAAGAATGCAGAGCAAACGCTCAACCGCATGACAGCACGTGTCCAGCAAGGCTTCTGGGTATTCCAGGCGGTTTGGGGCTACCGGTATGCGCGCCATTCCAGCGGCGGCAAAGTGCTCGTCCATAATGAACCGCTCGCCTCGGTGCTTCGTGAAGCACTCGAAGGATTTGCGAGTGGTCGGTTTGCATCGCAAGCGGAAGTGATGCGCTTCCTTGAAGCGCAGCCATCCGTTCCGAAAATGGCGAATGGCTCGGTATCGAATGAACGTGTGAAGCAGATTCTCACGAACCCGATCTATGCGGGGATCGTGCATGTTCCGTCGTGGAATGTCGCACCGCGCCTCGGCAAGCACGAGCCGCTGATCTCCATCGAGACGTTCAATGAGATTCAGGATCGTTTGAAGGGCAAGGCACGCGGTGCCGTCCGCGCCGATGTGAGCGCGGACTTTCCCCTTCGCGGTCATATCTGCTGCCCGTCATGCGGCCATCCTCTGACAGCGAATTACAGCAAGGGCAGACTGGGTGCGGCCTATCCTTATTACCTCTGCCGCCAGCGCGCCTGCGATCTTCGCGGCAAGTCGTATGCACGTGAGAAAGTGGAAGGCGCTTTCGAAGCGCTTCTTCGTTCCGTCACCCCGGCGAAAGAGCTGGTCGATCTGGCTGCTGCTGCGTTCCGGAATCACTGGAACAAGCAGGCGATGAATGCCGATCAATCGCGCAAGGCGATTGAGAAGGAACTCGCTGAAATCGAGCGCAAGGTGAAGCAGTTGCTTGATCGGATCGTCGAGGCCGAAAGCCCGACGGTGATCAGCGCATACGAGAATCGTATCGCTGAATTGGAAAGCACGAAGCTGCTTTTGAAGGACAAAATGGCTCGCGCGGCGCAGCCGAAGAGGGACTTTGACGAAAGCTTTCGAAACGCTCTGGCGTTTCTCACAAGTCCTTGGAATCTTTGGGAGAATGGGTCGCTTTCGGAGAAGAAGATGGCCCTCAGGCTCACCTTTCCGAAGCATTTGGTCTATGACCCAAAAGGAGTCGTTCGAAACACCGAATTATCCATTCCATTCAAGATGTTATTCGATTTGAACAACTCAAAAATGGAAATGGCGCACCCGACAGGATTCGAACCTGTGACCTCTGCCTTCGGAGGGCAGCACTCTATCCAGCTGAGCTACGGGTGCATGGTGCCATGCGGTGCATCGCATTGTTATGCGCGGCGCGGCGCTTAGCAAGAGGCGGGGCGTGGCGCTACACAATTGTTCCGGCTTGCCGCACGTCCGCTGGGCCGCAGAAACGCCGCGGACGGGCTTAACCAAACGGCAAGGACGCCCGCCTAGGCTCAGGCGCATGGCCACGCTTCCGCCCGAGCCGATTCTCCCCGATGCCGGGCCCGCGTCCGCAGCCGCGGTTGCGCCCGAGGTGCTGGCCGAGGCTCTGGTGGCGCTCCACGGACAGGCCGCCGCGCTGGCGATGCTCGCCCGGCTGGCCCCCGAGCCGGTCGAGATCGGCGGCGAGATTGGCGCCGTGATTGCCCGGGCCACGCCGTGGCAGCGCGTGCTGGTCGCCCAGGCCGTGGCCGATTGCGCGGCGATGCTTGATACCGGCCTTGCCGCGCTCGGCACCCTGGCGCGCAGGGGACAGGACCCGTCCGCTCCGGCACTGATCTTGTGGCGCGAGTTTCATGCCGCCCGCGCGGCCATGGTGCGCGTGCTGGAGACGCCCGTAGCGGCCTGATGCGCCGACGGGCGCGGGCTTGACTGCGTTCCGCTTTCGTTCCAACGCTGGGGCATGTCCGGTGCCCTGCTGACCTCGTCTGATTCGATAACGACCGCGGCGCTTGCCGCTGGCGATGTCGCGCGCGGGATCGGGCGGTTGTTTGCGCGCAACGACATCTGGTGCCTGCCTGAGGTGCCCTTGAAAAGTGGTCGCCGTGCCGATCTGATGGGGATCGACGCCAAGGGCCTCGTCGTGATCGTCGAGATCAAGGTCGCCCGCGCCGATTTGATCGGCGATGCCAAGTGGACCGATTATCTTGATTTCTGTGACCGCTTCTACTGGGGTCTGCCGCCGGGACTGGACCGTGCGCCGCTGGAAAGCGAGGCCTATCGGCCGGCGAGCTGCGGGGTGATTGTTGCGGACGGCTATGATGCCGAGATCCTGCGCCCGGCTGCACTCGAACCGCTGGCCGCCGCGCGGCGCAAGAGCCAGGTCGAGCACCTTGCGCGGATCGCGATGCGGCGGCACCTCGTGATGCTCGATCCGCTGTGCACCGCGCCCAACACGCTGGACTGAGTTTGCCCGGTTACGGAGTTTGTGCTGTCGGCTTTGGGCGATTTGCGGCATAGCCGCAGTGCGATGCTCCCTGCCGACACCCCCGTTCCGCTCGCGCTGCTGATCGTCAGCCTGGCCGTCACCGTCATTGTTGCGCTGCGTTACCTGCTGACGAGCGGACTCTTCGCTCTCGTCACCGCGAAAATTCGGCCCGGCCTTTATGCTGGCAAGTCGGCGCAGATCGCGCGCGAGGTGCGCTGGTCGCTGCTGTCGGCGGCAATCTATGGCACGCCTGCGGGGATCGTGCTGTGGGGCTGGCGCCATCACGGCTGGACGCAGATCACCGCCGACTGGGCGAGCCTGCCTTGGTGGTATCATCCGTTCAGCGTGCTGATCTATCTCTTCGTGCAGGACACCTGCTTTTACTGGAGCCACCGCTGGATGCACCGGCCCAAGTGGTTCCGTCTTGCCCATGCAGTCCATCACGACAGCCGCCCGCCGACCGCGTGGACGGCGATGAGCTTTCACCCGATCGAAGCGGTGACCGGCGCGGTGGTGGTTCCGCTGCTCGTCCTGCTGGTGCCGATCCACCTTGCGATGCTGGGCGTGGTGTTGACGGTCGCCACGGTAATGGGGGTCACCAATCACATGGGGTGGGAGATGTTCCCGCGCTGGCTTGTTCACTCGGCGTTGGGGGAGTGGCTGATAACCGCCAGCCATCACGAGCGCCATCACGAGGAATACAGATGCAATTTCGGGCTTTATTTTCGGGTATGGGACCGGCTCTGCGGAACCGATCGGGGCCTCTCGCGGCGCATCGTGGCCGAGGCAGGGCACGCCCCGCGCGCGGCGGCATGATCAGGCGCGGGCTGCCGCTGCTGGCGGGTCTGATCGCGGCGGTTGCTGGGGCTGCGCCGGCGCAGGCGGGCGAGGTGGTGATCGCCGTCACCGATCTGCGCTCAGCCAAGGGCGTCATTCGCGCCTGCATGACCACCCGGGCGGATGTCTTCCCCAAGTGCATCAAGGATCCAGCCGCCCATCGCACCGTGGTGTCGGCGGGCGGAAAGGTCGAGATCCGCTTCACCGGGGTCAAGCCCGGCCAATATGCGATCGCGTTGCTCCATGACGAGAACGATAACGGCAAGGCCGACCGGGCGATGGGGATGATGCCCAAGGAAGGCTACGGTTTCTCGCGCGATGCACCGGTCAAGATGGCGCCGCCCAAGTTCAAAGATGCGGTGTTCCAGATTGGCGAGGGCAGCCAGCGCGTGACGATCAAGATGCGCTATTTCCTCTAGGCCAACAGCGGCCTGCCCCGATCTGCCTGCCAATTAACGTGATGTTTACCACAAGGCTCCAGAACCACGGCATAAAGGTTCACCAAGGGGCAGACTACAGCCATGGACACTCTGCGCGGCACCTTCGACTCCGACTCGACTTCGGATCGGGGCTGGGACGCATCCGAGGAGGACGGTGCCGATCCGGCACCCCGTCAGCTGCCGCCTGAAGCCATCGGCCAGGACGAGCGCCGCATGCAGGTGCGCGCCTATAACCACTGGGCGGGCCTGCTGGGCGACCGCATGTTCCCCAATATCGAGGATCTCGAGCCGGGCGATCTCCCCGATTTCGGCCCGCATTCGGTGCTGCTCGATTTCTCCTACGGGATCGAGAACCCGGCTGTGCGCTTCCTTGGCGCGAAGCTGGCGCAGGAATGCAGCGCGCAAGGCGTCATCACCCGCCTTTCGGACGTGCCCCCGCGCTCGTTGCTGAGCCGCATCACCGATCACTACATGCAGATCCTCGCCAATCAGGCGCCGATCGGGTTCGAGGCCGAGTTCGTCAATCATGCCGGCATCGCGATCCTGTATCGCGGCATTCTGCTGCCCTATTCGAGCGACGACGACACGATCGACTTCATCTACGGCGTGATCAACTGGAAAGAGATGGCCGACCAGATCACTGCCGACGAGTTGCTGCTCGAGATC
This sequence comes from Sphingomonadales bacterium, assembly GCA_004292705.1. GTDB lineage: Bacteria > Pseudomonadota > Alphaproteobacteria > Sphingomonadales > Sphingomonadaceae > Erythrobacter. Next base: position 6,860 of record RDXA01000405.1, read on the forward strand.
GATCAGGCGCTGGAACTCGACACCGAGCTTGAACTCGAAGATGAGCCCGCCCCGCGCACCGCAGACCCCGTGACCGACTGGGCAGATTCGCCCGCACATGAAGTCGATGGCGATGCTGCCGAACACGGTTATGGCGATTTGGCCGACGACGACAGCGATGATCTCCCGCTCGGCGATGTGCCCGAGGTCGACGTCACTTTGCCCGATTTCAGCCAATACGCTCTGGGCGACGACGACGAGGAATATGACGAGGACGAAGGCGAGGGCGAAAGCGCCGGATACAGCTTCGCCAGCCTCGCCGATTACATCGAGGCACCGGCCAAGAAGGCGATCGATCTCACAGGGATCGAGCCGCTGCCGTTCACCGAGGATCTGGCCGAGCCTGATTACGGCTTCCTGCCTGAGCCTGAGCCTGCCGCTCCTCCCGTCCTTCCGGTTCCCGTTCCGTCTGCTCCCCTTGCTGTTGCCCCTGTGGTGCCTGCACCTGCTTCGCCTGCTCCTCTCTCGCCTGCCCCGGCATCGCCTGCGCCTGCGTCGATCATCCGGGCGTCTGAGCCGAAGCTGGCGGAGGATGCGGCCTTTGGCGACGATCTGCCCGAGGACGCCGGGCTCTATGATTGCCTCGCCGCCGCGCGCGAGCTCGCGCGCGCTGCCGACAGCACCGAGGATCGCAGCCGCACGGCGCTCTATTCCGCAGTGAGCCGCGCGTATGATTTCTCGCTCGCCGCGCAACGCTCGCCGGATGACTACGCCGAGCTGATCGCCGATGCCGGGCTGACCGTGCAGGATCGTGCGCCGATGACGCCGGTGGTCAAGCTCGTGTTCGGGCATGATTACGACAAGACCCGCCTGACCGAATACGCGGCTGTGCTGAATCACGCGCACCGCCTGAAGCTCGCCCGCGGGGGCCTTGCGGCCTTCCTCGCCGAGACCGAAGGCGGCGTGAAAGCGATCGTCAAGGCCGAACGCCGTTTGCGCCGCGAAGAGCAGGGCAAGCCGGTCGAAGAGCCCGGGGCGGTGCGCGAGGCGCTTGCCCAGCAGCTGCGCGCGCTCGAGGCCATCACGCTTGAGGAACTCGATGGCGCAGGCCCGGAATTCGCGCTGGTACTCATCCGCCGGGACGAGATTGGCTGCGCGGAAATCCTTGCCGAGGTGCCGGAAGACATTGCCTTGATCGAACGCGCTTCACGGAAGATCGTCGGGTAATCAGACCGTCCTTGCCCCGTGCTTCGCGCAGGGCGACGGGTTTCGCGTAATCATGCCCCTTCACATTGCGTTCAGGCGTGAGTCCGGTAGGGTGCGCGCGATGCGCGGACGCCCTCACCCCCTCGCTTTTTGCCTCGCGCTGCTGGCGAGCCTGGTCGTTGCGGTCCATCCGGCTGCGGCGCAATCGATCCTGCGCGATGCCGAGACCGAGCAGCTGCTGCTCGACATGGCCGCCCCGTTGATCGAGGCAAGCGAGCTTGAGCCGGGCAATGTCGAGCTGGTGCTGATCAATGACAATTCGATCAATGCCTTCGTCGCCGGTGGGCAGGCGATCTATGTTCACACCGGCCTGATCAGCGCGGCGGAGACCGCCAACGAGGTGCAGGGCGTGCTTGCGCACGAGCTTGGCCACATCACGGCCGGGCACGTGGTGCGTTTCAACGAGCGCATCAAGACGGCGAACGGCATCTCCATCCTCTCCCTTCTGCTGGGCGTCGGCGCGGCGCTGGCCGGAGCGGGCGATGCGGCCATGGGGATCATCGCCGCCGGACAACAGGCCGCAGTCGGCAGCTTCCTCGCCTTCAACCGCGATCAGGAAGCCTCAACCGACCTTGCTGGGGTTCGCTATCTTGCGGGCGCGGGGATTACCGGCCGCGGCATGATCAAGTTCTTCGAACGGCTGCGCGGCAACGAAATCCGTGCCGGCTACAGCCAGGCCGACGAGGCCGCCTATGCCCGCACCCACCCGCTGACCGGCGACCGGATCCAGACCTTGCGCGGGCTGCTGGAGCAGGACCGGGCATGGAACACCGAGCCTGACCCGGAATTGCAGGAGCGCTTCATCAGAGCCAAGGCCAAGCTGTTCGGCTACCTTGCCGAGCCGCAGCGCACGCTCAATGCCTATCCCGCACGCGACACCAGCGTGCCCGCGCGCTATGCCCGCGCCTATGCCTATCACAAGGACGCGCGGGTCGAACTCTCGCTGGCCGAGGCCGATGCGCTGCTGGCGGAGGAGCCCGACAACCCGTGGTTCCTCGAACTGAAAGGGCAGGTGCTGCTCGAATCCGGGCGGCCGCGCGATGCGCTGGTGCCGCTGCGCCGCGCGACCGAGCTGACGCTGGCGCACCCGCTGATCGCCGGAATGCTCGGCCACGCGCTGATCGCTACCGAAGATCAGGCCAATTTCGCGGAAGCGGAGCAGGTGCTGCGTGCGTCGGTGCAGCGGGATCGCTACAACCCCTTCGCCTGGTATCAGCTCGGCGTGGTCTATGAAGCGCGCGGCGATATTCCGCGCGCGCGCCTTGCCAGTGCCGAACAACAGGTGATGAACCGGCTCTATCCGCAGGCGCTTGCCAATGCTCAGGCGGCCGAGGTGAGCCTGCCCTATGGCTCGCCCGACTGGATCCGCGCGCAGGATGTCGCGCTTGAGGCACGCGCCGAACTGGAACGGGTGCGCGAGCGGCGCTAGGCTGGCCGCACCCTGCCCACCACTGACGGAACCACCATGTCTTCTGAACCCGCCCCCTCGACCTTGCGCAACACCTTGCTGACCGCCCTGCTGGCGCTGGTGTTCGGTTTTCTCGGCGCGGCGACCTGGTCCTATTCCGGGCTTGCCGATAACCGCACCCGCAGCTTCCTGCTCGGCAATCCCGATCTTCTGCCGCAGATGGCGCAGGCCTATGAGGAGCAGGAGGCGGCCAAGCGGCTGACGCAGATGGGGGATGAGGTGTTCCGGCCTTTCCCCGGCGCGGTGCTTGGTAATCCGCAAGGCACCAGGGTGCTGGTCGAATTCACCGACTATAACTGCCCCTATTGCGAGGCGAGCCTCAAGGATGTGAACCGGCTGGTGGCGGAAGATCCCGATCTCAAGGTCGTGATCCGCGAATGGCCCATCTTCGAAGGCAGCGATGTGGCCTCGCGCATGGCGCTCGCGGCGGCGCTTCAGGGCAAGTATCGCGCTTTCCACGACGCGATGTTCGCCACCGGGGATGTGACGGCTGCGGCCAAGGCGGCGGGGCTCGATATGGCCCGGGCAGAGCGCGATGCGGCGTCTGACGCTGTCTCGACCGAGATCGCGCGCAATCTCGATTCCGCCCGCGCCTTGGGCTTCACCGGAACGCCGGCGTGGATTGCGGGCCGCAAGCCGTTCGGCGGGGCGGTCGGCTACGAGAGATTGAAGGCCGCGCTCGCTGCGACCAATGTTGCAGGCTGAGGTGGCGGGGTGATGCGCGCCATCGCGCTGGC
>RDXA01000406.1 GCA_004292705.1 Sphingomonadales bacterium
GATCGGGCACGCGCGCTGGTCGCGCTGGGGCGCGGTCCGGAAGCCCTGGACGCACTCGATGCAGCGACCACGCTAGCGCCGGAACGTGCCGAAGGCTGGCTGCTCAAGGCCACCCTGCTGCGGCGGCTCGACCGGCTCGGTGAGGCGCAGGCTGCCATCGAACAGGCCGCCGCCCTTGCGCCCGGCGGTGCGGGGATAGGGCCCGAGATCGGTCTTGAAGCCGGGGTGATCGCCGTCCTCGCCGGACGCGACACGGCGGCGCGGGCCAGCTGGCAGTCGGTGCTCGACCTCGCGCCCGAAAGCCCCGCTGCGGCGACCGCCACGGACTATCTTGCGCAGTTCGGGCAAGCAGGCGAGACTGCGCTGCCCACATCGCCGGGCGAGGGAGAGGAGCCGCCGTCGTGACCCGTTTTTCCGTGCTCGATCTGGTGCCTGTGCGCGAGGGCGGCACTGTGTCCGAAGCCTTCGCCGCCACCACCGACCTCGCCCGCGCCGCCGAGGCGTTCGGGTGCGACCGCTTCTGGGTGGCCGAACATCACGCGATGGACGGGATTGCGGGCGGGGCGACCGCGGTCGTGCTCGCCCATGTCGGCAACGCCACCAGCACCATCCGCATCGGATCGGGCGGGATCATGCTGCCCAATCACACCCCGTTCCAGATCGCCGAACAATTCGGCACGCTGGATGCGCTGTTCCCGGGGCGGATTGACCTCGGGCTCGGCCGCGCGCCGGGCGCCGGACCGGAATTGCAGCGGGCGCTGCGCAAGAACCTCCACCAAGCCGCCGAATACTTCCCGCAGGATGTGGTCGAGCTGCGCGCGCTGCTGACGGGCGATTATGATCTGCCGATCACCGCGACACCGGGCCTCGGCGCGAATGTCGAATTGTGGATGCTCGGATCGAGCCTGTTCGGGGCGCAGCTCGCCGCCAAGCTGGGCCTGCCCTATGCCTTCGCCGCCCATTTCGCGCCCGACCACCTTGACGCGGCGCTGGCGGTCTATCGCCGCGACTTCCAGCCTTCCGCCGTGCTTGACCGTCCGCATGTGATGGTCGCCATGAACGTCTTCGCCGCCGATACCGAAGCGCAAGCCCGCCTGCTCGCCTCAAGCCAGCAGCAGAGCTTCGTGCGGCTGCGCAGCGGCAATCCCGGAAAGCTGCCGCCGCCAATCGCCGATTATACCGATACCCTGCCCGCAACCGCGCAGGCCATGCTTGCCCATATCGGGCAGGCCGCCGCCGTGGGCACACCGGCGCAGGTGCGCGCGGGCATTGCCGCTTTCCTGCAGCGCACCGCCGCCGATGAAATCATGCTTTGCGGCGCGACCTACGAACCGGAGGCGCGTATTCGCTCGCTCGAACTCACACTCGACGCCTGCCAGACCGTGCCTGCGGGCTGACCCCGCGCAATCATCGCGCTTGCGCCGGAGGGAGGAAAGCCTGTATCGCGCAAGACACGATAACAACAATCCGGCACAATAATATTGCGCCCAAGCGCAGGCCGGAACGCAGGACGAGCAGGAGCCTTTCATGGTGTCGAAAACCGTCGCCGCCGCGTCGCCCAAATCACCGGAGCGCGCGCTGATCAAGGCCGTGCGCCTTGCGCTCGAAGCCTCGCTGCTGCCCGGCGATGCGTCGCTTGATAAGTCCGCGCTGGACGAGGCTGCCACCTATCTCCTCACCGCTGCGGCGGTCCGCGCGCCGGGACAGCCGCTGGTGCAGATCGAATCCGACACCGGTGAGCGCCGCCTCAGGATTGCCGTCATCAATGACGATATGCCCTTCCTCGTCGATTCGGTCGCCGCCACGATTGCTGCGCAGGGGGTCGGGATCGATCTGCTGCTCCACCCGGTTGTCCCGGTTGAGCGCGATGCAAGGGGCGCCATCACCGGGCTGGGCAAGGACGGCGCCAGCGAATCGTTGATCTATATCGAAACCCCCCGGGTCGACGCCCGCCAGCGCCGCGAACTGCTTGATGCACTCCAGACCACGCTGGGCGATGTCCACGCGGCGATCGCCGACTGGCCGGCCATGCAGACGGCGATGAACGCCGATGCCGCACTGGCGGCCACGATTGATCCCGAGGCGGGCGCGCTGCTTGGCTGGCTCGGCGCCGGGATGCTGACCCAGCTCGGCCATCTCACCCGCCGCCGTGATGGCGTTGTCACCGGACGGCTCGGCATTTGCCGCGCTTCGGTGACCGAACTGCTGGCCGAGATCTCCTATGAACGCGCCTTTGAATGGTTCGACCAGCAAGAGGGTGCCGGTCGTCCCAGCGCGCTGCTCGCCATCAAGTCCAATGTCCATGCGCGCGTCCACCGCGCCAGCCCGCTTGATCTGTTTATCGTGCCGGTGCGCGAGAACGGCCGCATCACGGCGCTTTCGATCCATGCCGGACTGTGGACCAGCGCCGGGCTTAACGCGCGGCCGGGCGAGGTGCCGGTGCTGCGTGCGATGGTGACGGATATCACCGCCAGGCTCGGCTTCGACCCCGCCGGGCACAATGGCAAGGCGCTGGTCCATGCCTTCACCTCGTTGCCCAACGATCTTCTCGCTGCCTTCGATCCTGCGCGTGTTGCCGATCTGGTGACTGCGAAGATGGCGCTGATCGACCGCCCCCGCCCCCGCCTCATCATGGTGCGCGCGACGCTCGAGCGGCACGTCTTCGCCTTCGTCTGGCTACCGCGCGATCAGCTGTCGACCGACGTGCGCTTGCAGATCCAGGCGATGCTGTTGGCGACGCCCGGCGCTGCGCTGCTCGACTGGAGCCTTGAGGTCGAAAGCTCGTCTCTGGCGCTGCTGCGATTCCTGATCGATGTGCGCACCTGTGACGATCTGCCCGATGACGCGGTGATCGAAGCCCAGCTGGTCGATCTGTTGCGGGGCTGGAACGAGGCGGTCGAGACCCACCTCGCCAACATCGAGGAGGAAGGTCGCGCGGCAGCGCTCGCGAGCCGCTATGCTCCCGCCTTTCCGACCGGATACCGCCTGACGTACGGGCCGCAGGAGGCGGCGCGCGACATCGCCAAGCTGCGCAGCCTTGCGCTGATGGATGGCGAGACAACCCAGCCGACCCGCGCCGTACGGCTCTACCGTCTGCCCGGTGACGATACCGATACCCTGCGGCTCAAGGTCTACATGATCGAGGGCATGCTGGCGCTCTCCGATGCGGTGCCGGCGCTGGAGAATTTCGGCTTCCGCGTGCTGGACGAGGTGCCGACCTTCCTGTCCGATCGGGCGCTGGGTTCGATCCACGATTTCATCCTGACCCAGCCCGCCGGACGCGATGCGACCATGCTGCTTGACCGCGCCGGGTTGATCGAGGAGGCGATCGCCGATGTGTTCAATGGCGCGGCGGAGGATGATCCGTTCAACCGCCTGATCCCGCTTGCAGGGCTCGCCCCGCGTGAGGCGAACTGGCTGCGCGCCATCTACCGCTACCTGCGTCAGGCCGGGGTGAGCTACACGATCTATACGGTCGTCGACGCCCTTTCCGCCGCTCCCGAGGTGACAGCGGCAATGCTCGCGCTGTTTGCCGCGCGCCATGATCCGGCGTTTCCGGCAAACCGCGAAGAGGCGATCTCCGCCGCGCAGACCGCTTTCACGCGCGGGCTTGCCAAGGTCACGGCGATCAATGACGACCGCCTGCTCAGGCTCTACCGGGCGGTGATCGATGCCGTGCTGCGCACAAATGCCTTTGCGCCAGCCGCCGCCGAAGCGCTCGCCTTCAAGCTCGATTCGCACCTCGTTCCCGGCTTGCCCAAGCCGCTGCCGTGGCGCGAGATCTTCGTCTATTCGGCCCGCGTCGAGGGCATCCACCTGCGTTCCGGTGCCGTGGCGCGCGGGGGCTTGCGGTGGTCTGACCGGCGCGATGACTTCCGCACCGAAGTGCTCGGGTTGATGAAGGCCCAGCGCGTCAAGAACGCGGTGATCGTGCCGACCGGCGCCAAGGGCGGGTTCTATCCCAAGCAGCTTCCCTCCCCCGCATTGGACCGCGAAGGCTGGGCGGCCGAGGGCCGCGCGGCCTACGAGATCTTCATCCGCACGCTGCTGTCGGTCACCGACAACATCGTCGGCGGTCGCGTGGTGCATCCGCAAAGCGTGCAGGTGCTCGACGGGGAAGACCCCTATTTCGTGGTCGCCGCCGACAAGGGAACCGCGACCTTCTCCGACATCGCCAACGGGATCGCCCAGAGCCGCGACTTCTGGCTGGATGACGCTTTCGCCAGTGGCGGTTCCAACGGTTACGACCACAAGGCGATGGGCATCACCGCGCGCGGCGCATGGGTGAGCGTGCAGCGCCACTTCCGCGAGATGGGGATCGACGTCCAGAAGGACAGCATCACCGTCGCGGGCTGCGGCGACATGTCGGGCGACGTGTTCGGCAACGGGATGCTGCTGTCGAAGGCGCTCAAGCTCGTCGCCGCCTTCGATCACCGCCACATCTTCATCGACCCCTCGCCCGATCCGCTGGCGAGCTGGAAGGAGCGGTCGCGGATGTTCGCCCTGCCGCGGTCGAGCTGGGAGGATTACGACGCGTCGCTGATCTCCAAGGGCGGGGGCGTGTTCCCGCGCTCGGCCAAGGTCATCAAGCTTTCGAAGCAGGCGCGCGAGGCGCTGGGGATCGAGGCGAAAGAGGTCGAGCCCGAGGCGCTCATCACCGCCATCCTCAGGGCACCCGTTGACCTCCTGTGGTTCGGCGGGATCGGCACCTACGTGAAAGCGCCGCAGGAAAACAACATCCAGGTCGGCGATCCGGCCAATGACGCCCTGCGCGTCGATGCCACAGAGCTGCGCGCGCGCGTGATCGGCGAAGGCGCGAACCTGGGCGTGACGCAGGCGGGGCGCATCGCCTTTTCGCTTGCCGGCGGCCGGATCAATACCGACTTCATCGACAACTCAGCCGGGGTCGATTGTTCGGATAACGAGGTCAACATCAAGATCGCGCTCGCCGCCGCGACCGCGAGCGGCAAGCTTTCGCAGAAGAAGCGCAATACGCTGCTGGCCGCGATGACCGACGAGGTTGCGAGCATCGTGTTGGAAGACAACCGCTTGCAGGCGCTCGCCCTGTCGGTTGCCGAAAGCGGCGGGGCGGGGGCGATCCCGGCCTATGTCCGCCTGATCGAGCGGCTGGAAGAGGTCAGCGATTTCGATCGTCGCACCGAAGGTCTGGCCGATGGCGAGGCCCTGAGCCGCCGCGCAGCCGATGGACAGGGGCTGACCCGCCCCGAACTCGCGGTGCTGCTGTCCTCGGCCAAGCTGGCGCTGCAATCGGCGATCGAGGCGAGCCGCCTGCCCGATGACCCGGTGCTCGAACCGCTGCTGATCGCGCGCTTCCCGTCGGCGATGCGCAAGCCCTATGCCGCCGAGATCCGCGGTCACCGGCTGCGGCGCGAGATGATCGCGACCAGCCTTTCCAATCGCATCGTCAACCGCCTCGGCATGGTTCACCCCTTCGAGCTTGCCGAAGAGGAAGGCGTGGGCCTTGCCGAAGTGGCGGGGGCCTTTGTGGTGGCCGAACAGCTGTTCGGGCTGGAAGCCCTGTGGCGCGAGCTTGATGAGGCCCGGATCCCGGAAACCGCGCGCCTCGCCCTGTTCGACCGCCTCGCGGCAGCGGTGGGCAATCTCATGTCCGACATTCTGCGGACGTCGGCCGGGACGGTCGAGGCCGGGGCGATGATTGGCGCGCTGGCGGGCAGCGTTACGGCACTGGTTGCTGGCCGCGAGGAACTGCTTACCGACGAACCACGCGCCCGTTCCAGGGCCCTGCGGGAAAGCTTCGTCACGCACGGTGCGCCCGATGCGCTGAGTGCGAAGGTCGCCAACCTGTTCGATTTCGACGGGGCCGTGGGGCTTGCGCAAGCCGCGCTTGCCACGGGGATTGATGCCAAGCTGCTGACCTATGCCTTCACCGATATCGGCACGGCCCTCGGCCTCGACTGGGCGCAGGGCACTGCGGCGCACATGTCGCCCTCCGACGTGTGGGAGCGGCTGCTGGTGTCGGGTCTGGCGCGCGATTTCCAGCAGATGCGGATCGAATTCCTGCGACGGCTCATGCGCAGCAAGGCAGGCAAGGACGATCCGCGCGGGGCCGTGGCCGAGTGGGCGGCGCGCAATGCCCAAGGGGTGGCGCAGTTCCGTGCGATGATCGCCCGTGCGCAGGCTCGCCCGCCCGTGGGCGCGGCGATGCTCGCCCAGATCGCCAGCCAGGCGCGCAATCTGCTCGAGCGGTGACGAAGCAGGCAATACTCAATCCGTCAGGTTGACCACGAGCCGATTTGCGGCAAGTCAACGCGCCTGAATTTTTCTGGGGCATGACACCGCAATGGACACAGCCAACCACCAGCACGCCGATGTCGTGATCGTCGGCACCGGACACGGCGGGGCGCAGGCGGCGATTGCCTTGCGCCAGCACGGCCATGAGGGATCGATCCTGATGATCGGGCGCGACAATGCGCCGCCTTATGAACGTCCGCCGCTGTCGAAGGAGTATCTCGCCGGGGACAAGGGCTTCGAACGGATCATGATCCGGCCCGAGAAGTTCTGGGCCGAGAAGGACATCGGGCTGCGTCTCGGCGCCGCAGTCACCGCGATTGACCCCCACGCTCACCGCCTGACGCTGAGCGACGGAGGGCATGTCACCTATCGCAAGCTCATCTGGTCGGGCGGCGGCGATCCGCGCCGCCTGCCGGTGCCCGGCGCGGTGCTTCCCGGCGTGTTCTATGTCCGCGACAAGGCCGATGCCGATGCAATGATGCAGGCCTTGGCGGACGGTGCCAAGCGCGCGGTGGTGATCGGCGGCGGCTATATCGGGCTGGAAGCCGCTGCCGTGCTGAGGAAGCTCGATTGCGAGGTGGTGCTGGTCGAGATGCTGCCCCGCCTGCTCGCGCGGGTGGCGGGCGAGGAATTGTCAGATTTCTACACCGAGGAACATCGCCGTCAGGGAGTGGACGTGCGGCTCTCGACCGGGGTCCACGCGGTGCTGGGCGATGAGGCGGGCCGGGTGACGGGTGTCAGGCTCGACAATGGCGAGGACGTATCCTGCGACATGGTGGTGGTTGGCATCGGCATCGTCCCCGCAGTCGCACCGCTGATTGCGGCAGGCGCGGCGGGATCGAACGGGGTGGATGTCGACTTTTGCTGCCGCACCACACTGGACGATGTCTACGCCATCGGAGACTGCGCCGCGCACGCCAACGATTTTGCCGATGGCGCGGTGATCCGGCTCGAATCGGTGCAGAACGCGCATGACATGGCAAACACGGTCGCCAAGGCGATCATGGGTGCAAAGGAGCCCTATCATGCCCTGCCGTGGTTCTGGTCGAACCAGTATGATCTGAAGCTGCAGACGGCGGGGCTGAATCTCGGCTTCGATGCGACCGTGCTGCGCGGCGATCCGGCGACACGCAAATTCACCGTGGTCTACATGAAGGGCGGTGTGCCGATTGCCTTCGATTGTGTCGGGACGATGAAGGACTATGTGCAGGGCCGCAAGCTGCTGGAAAGCGGCTGCGGGAAGATCGATCCCGCGCTGCTGGCCGACCCCGAGGTGCCGCTCAAGGATTTGCTTTAGTAGCCCCTTCCCCTCGGGGAAGGGGTTGGGGGATGGAGGAGCGGGGCCGACAGGCCTCGCGTCCCAGCTAGCGTCAAGCCCCCACCCCCGACCCCTCCCCGTTGGGGAGGGGAGATTCAGCGCTCAACTGCATTAGCGCCCACTCAGCCGCCTCTGCCACCACCGGATCGGGATCGGCGGTCAACCCCTTAACCTGCGGGATCAGCGCCGCGTTGCCGCTATTGCCCGCCGCATAGAGGCAATTCCTCACGAAGCGATCCCGCCCGATCCGCTTGATCGGCGAGCCCGAGAACAGCGACCGGAACCCCGCATCGTCCAGCGCCAGCAGCTCGCCGAGACGCGGGGCGACCAGTTCGGCGCGGGGGAGGAATTCGCGGATCGCCTGCGCCGCGTGCGCGAACTTGTTCCAGGGGCACACCGCAAGGCAATCGTCGCAGCCATAGATGCGGTTGCCCAGCGGCTCGCGGAATGGCTCCGGCACCGCACCCTTGTGCTCGATGGTGAGGTAGGAAATGCAGCGCCGCGCATCGAGGCGATAGGGCGCGGGGAAGGCGTTGGTAGGGCAGGCATCGAGACAGGCGCGGCAGCTTCCGCACTGGTCGCGGTGCGGCTCGGAAGGGGCCAGATCGAGGGTGGTGTAGATCGCCCCGAGAAACAGCCAGCTGCCGTGGGTCGGGCTGACGAGATTGGTGTGCTTGCCCTGCCAGCCGATCCCGGCTGCTTCGCCCAGCGGCTTTTCCATAACGGGGGCGGTGTCGACGAAGACTTTCACCTGCGCCTCCGGCACCGCCTCCACCAACCATCGGGCAAGGGCCTTCAGCCGTTTCTTCACCACATCGTGATAGTCCTTGCCCTGCGCATAGACCGAAATGCGGGCATGGGTGTCCGACCGCTCCAGCGCCATCGGATCATGCGCCGGGGCATAGCTCATGCCGAGCGCGATCACGCTCTTCGCCTCGGGCCACAGGCCCTTGGGCGAACGGCGATGGTCGAGGCGGGTGGCCATCCACTCCATCGACCCGTGGTGCCCCTCCCCAAGCCATTGCTCCAGCCGGGCACTGCGCAAAGGATCCTCGCCCGCGCCGGCAAATCCGCACACCGCAAAGCCGAGAGCTTGCGCTTCTCCGGCAATGCGGTTTGCAAGACTTGCGCGGCTGTTAACCATATTCGGAGAGGCTCCCGTTTAATCCTGCCCGCTAACCGCGTATCGCATGGACATGGCGGTAAGCGATCACAATCAGTCGGGCAATCGTGCGGAAGGCTCCATCGCCCTCCCCGCGGACGCCCGCCCCCTCGCCATCGAGGCGCGCGGGCTGGTCAAGAGCTTTGACGGCACGCGTGCGGTCGATGGCGTCGACATTTCGGTGCCGGAGGGCGCGATCTACGGCATTCTCGGCCCCAATGGCGCGGGCAAGACCACGACGCTGCGGATGCTGCTCGGCATCATCGATCCGGACGAAGGCGTGCGCCGGGTGTTCGGGCACGACCGCCCGCACGATATCGGCCGGTTGATCGGCTACCTGCCCGAAGAGCGCGGGCTTTACCCTGCGATGAAGTGCATCGAGGCGATTGCCTTCATGGGTGCGCTGCGGGGATTGCCGCTCAAGGAAGGCCGCAAGCGCGCCGCCGAACTGCTCGAACGCCACGGGCTCGGCCACGCCGCCGACCGGCAGATTCGCCAGCTCTCCAAGGGCATGGCCCAGACCGTCCAGCTGCTCGGCACGCTGGTGCACAACCCCCGGCTGGTGGTGCTCGACGAGCCCTTCTCCGGGCTTGATGCGATCAATCAGGGCAAGCTTGAAATGATGATCCGGGCGCTGGCGGAAGATGGCGTGACGGTGATCTTCTCAACCCACGTCATTCACCATGCTGAACGCCTGTGCGAAGGCGTGGCGATCATTGCCGGGGGCAAGGTGCCCTACGCGGGGAGCGTCGAGGCGGCGCGGGATCGTATCCCGGCGCAGGTGCGGCTCGAGACCCGGGCGCGGGAAGGCGCTTGGCTTGCCGCGCTCCCCAAGGAGGCCCGCCGCAATGGCGATTTCTTCCATTTCCCGCTCCCCGAAAGCGGGATCGAGCCACTGCTCAAGGGCCTGATCGAGGGCGAAGCAGGGATCCTCTCGCTCTCCATCGAGCGTGCCGGGCTGCACGACGCCTTCGTGGCCATCGCGGGCGAGGCTGCCGCGCGCCAGTTGCAGGCCGACACTGAAGGAGACCGCGCATGAGCGATCTGATCCGCCCGCGCCTCTCCGCGCTCGAAGCTGCCTGGGTCATCGCCCGGCGCGACTTTGTCGCGGTGCTGTTCTCCCGCGCCTTCTTGTTCTTCTTGCTCGGGCCGCTGTTCCCGGTGATCGTCGGCGGACTTGCCGGGAGCATCGGCGGCGAGGTGCAGCGCGAGGCGGTGAGCCTTGAGGTCGGCCTTGCGCTCAATCCGCAGGACAATGCCGCGATGATCGCCGCGGGCGAGCGATTGTCGACCCAGCTCGGCGGCGCGATGCCCGAACTGCGCACCGTGCCTGAAGCCGCCACCGACCCCGCGTTCGATGCCCGCGCCTTCATGGAAGCGCGGCGCGGCAATTACGCCGCGATCCTGACCGGCACCCTCGCAGCGCCGACGCTGGTGGGCACCGAGGGCCAGGTGCGCCGCTGGCAAGGCCCGATCAGCCTTGTCGCCGCCGGCGCAGATGCTGCTGTTCCTGCTCACCATGCTGCTGGCGGGCATGGTGCTGTCCAACCTCGTCGAGGAAAAGGCCAACAAGATCATCGAGATTCTCGCCGCTGCGATCCCGATGGACGCGGTGTTCATGGGCAAGCTTTTCGCCATGTTGGCGGTGTCGTTTGTCGGTATTGCGGTGTGGGGGCTGGCGGCGTTCGGGCTGTGGGCGGCTGGCGGCGAGGCGATCACGCAGGTTACGGGATTCGATCCGGCGAACCTGCCCGCGCCTGCAGTCGGCTGGCCCCTGTTTGTGGCGCTGGGCGTGCTGTACTTCGCCATGGCCTACCTGCTGCTCGGCGCGCTGTTTCTCACCATCGGTTCGATGGCGACTTCGGTGCGTGAAGTGCAGACCCTGTCGATGCCGGTCACCATGTTGCAACTGATGGTGTTCTTCCTTGCCGCCTACACGATCAAGCAACCCGGATCGGGGCTGGAGCTGGCAGCGATTGCCTTCCCGCTGTCCTCGCCTTTCGCAATGCTGGCGCGCGCGGCGATGGAGCCCGAGTTATGGACCCACGCGCTCGCGCTCGCCTGGCAAGCGCTCGCGGTGCTGGCGCTGGTCAAGGGCGGCTCGCTTCTGTTCCGCAAGCGCGTGATGAAATCGGGCGGAGCCGGGCGCGACAAGCGCCGCAAAGGCGCACGGCTGGCCGCATAATCAGTCTCCGATTGCAACCCACTATTGACATGGCTGTAAGTTAGGGCAGACTGCGACTCGGAAACGGAGCGGCCCATCCCAGAGGCTGCCCGACGGGAGAGAAACATGGCCACTATCGCCCCGCCGTCCCCGGTTCAGCGCCCGCAAGTGCGACGTGAGCCTTCCGCCTACGATGCGCTGAAGGCCCACTTTGCCGCCCATCCCGGGGAACGCCCGACGCATTCGCACCCTTGGGATGTCAGCCGCTCGGATATCTATTTCGATGACACCTGGCAGCCGGTCTTCGCCGAAATGCGCAAGGCCGGGCCGTTGCATTACATCCCCGAAAGCCCGTTCGGTCCCTATTGGGCGGTGGTCGGCCACAAGGCGATCCAGCATATCGAAGCCCTGCCCGAAGCCTTTTCGTCGAGCTGGGAACATGGCGGGATCACCATCCTCAACCCGCTGACCCAGGAGGAAGCGGAAGCGGCGGGCCATGCCCCGCGCGAACTGCCGATGTTCATCGCGATGGACCGCCCGCAGCACACCGGCCAGCGCCGCACCGTCGCGCCCAAGTTCACGCCCTCTGCCGTCACCGATATGGAGGCCGAAATCCGTGCCCGCACCGGCGAACTGCTGGACTCGCTGCCGCGCGGCGAAGTGTTCGACTGGGTCGATACGGTCTCGATCGAACTCACCACCGGGATGCTGGCAATCCTGTTCGGCTTCCCGTGGGAAGACCGCCGTTTGTTGACGCTGTGGTCCGACTGGGCGGGCGATACCGAACTCGCCACGGTGCGCGACATGGACGAATTGCGCTGGAGCTTCCTGCAGGAAATGGGGGCCTATTTCCAGTCGCTGTGGATCGAACGCACGATGGACAAGGAGCCGGGCAATGACCTGATCTCCATGATGCTTCATTCCGAAGCGATGAACCAGATGCGGCCCGAGGAATTCATGGGCAATCTGGTGCTGCTGATCGTCGGTGGGAACGATACCACCCGCAACACCATGAGCGGCATTATCCATGCCATGGACAAGTTCCCCGATCAGCGAAAGCTGTTCGAGGAGCAGCCCGAACTGATCCCCAACGCGGTGCAGGAATGTCTGCGCTATCAGACCCCGCTGGCCCATATGCGCCGCACCTGCACCGAGGATACCGAGGTGTTCGGCCAGACCATCAAGGCAGGCGACAAGGTGGTGTTGTGGTATCTCTCGGCCAACCGCGACGAGGAAGTGTTCGAAAACCCCGACAAGCTCGACGTGACCCGCGACAACGCCCGCCGCCATCTCGCTTTCGGTTACGGCATCCACCGCTGTGTCGGTGCGCGTCTGGCCGAATTGCAGCTACGGGTGCTGCTGGAAGAAATGCACAAGCGCCGGATGCGGGTGCACGTCGCCGGCGATGTCGAGCGGGTGCGGGCGAACTTCGTCCACGGCTTCCGCAAGCTGGAGGTCGAAGTCACGACCTTTTGATGCGGGTGAGCGGAGTCGGAGTGGCTTGAAACTTCACGGGCGTTTTCGTCGTATAAGGGGGTAGCCCCTGCACCCACGGAGTTCCGAACGATGCGCCTGCCCTTGCTCCCCCGTCGCCGCCTGCTGGCCTTGGGCGCAGCCTTGCCCTTTGTCAGCGCCTGTTCTGCCGCACCGGCCGAGGCCAAGACCTTCCCCAAGGGCAAGACCGAAGCAGAGTGGAAAAAGCGCCTCACCCGCGACCAGTTCTATGTGCTGCGGCAGGCTGGCACCGAACGCGCCTTCACCTCGCCGCTCGACAAGGAAAAGCGCAAGGGCACGTTCGTGTGCGCGGGCTGCGCGAACCCGCTTTATGCCTCGGCGCACAAGTATGACAGCGGCACCGGCTGGCCGAGCTTCTGGCAGGCGATCGACAAGGGCGCGGTCGGCACCTCGACCGATTACCTGATCGGCTATGCCCGCACCGAAGTGCACTGCGCGGATTGCGGCGGACATCTCGGGCATATCTTCGGGGACGGACCCAAGCCCACTGGCAAGCGCCACTGCATCAATGGCGTGGCGCTGAAATTCGTGCCTGCCTGATCAGGCCTCCAGCAGAGCAGGGGCCTGCAGCAGCGCTGCAAGCCGCGCAAAATCGCCCAGCGTAAAGGTGTCGTCGAACACCAGACCATATTGGCTGTCCCGCCGCCAGCGCACCTTGGCCCGCACCTCACGCGGCTTGCCCCCGTGGTCGGGCATCTCCAACCGCAAGGTCTGGTCGATGGCGAGCATGCGGTCGCAGGTGAGGCGTGCCCCCTGCTGCGAGATATTCTCTACCATCGCGTCGAAGCGGCCCGCCAGCATGTTGATGGTGACAGGAAAGCACAGGCCAAGCCTGAGCCCGCGTTTGGGGTAATCGCTCGATTCGTTGACGAGCCTTTCAACCTCGACCGGCTGGGTGAAGGTGAAGCCGGCCTCATTATCGCGCTGCCAGACCCGGGAAATCTCGTAGACCGCGCCCGCGGGCATATGCAGCGCGTATTCCTTGCAGCCGGGCAAGGCGTGGAACAGGCGGACGCTGACGCCGGTTCCGGAGACATCGCGGATGACGCAGACGAACTCGCCCTGCGTCGAGACCAGCTTGGCCGCACGGATCAGCAGCGTGAAGCGCGGTGCGGCGCGTTGTTCGGCACCGGGAACGTCCGGCGTCGGCTTGAGGCGTGCGGTATGCGTCGCTGTATCCATGTTTGTCGTCCCAACCCGACAGCCCCTGGTCCTGGCGCTGGCGAGACCCTTTATGGGACGAAACCATCCCACGCTTGCATCAGACGCTTACGCAGAAGGCGTTAAGGGGATGATAATGCGCGCAAAGGATCGCCTGCCGAAACTTGCGGCAGGGGGCGCATGGCGTACGGGCGGCGGGACTCGAACCCGCACGAGCAAAGCTCAGGGGATTTTAAGTCCCCGGCGTCTACCATTCCGCCACGCCCGCATGGGTCACGCCCTTGCCACAGATTGCCGGGCAAATGCCAGACCTTGCCAGTCACGGCGGGAACGTCCATTTCCTCTGGGGCCATTCAAGACAGGGGCGCACCATGGCGGGCGAAGCATCTGACGCGCATTCGGTGGTGGCGACCATCCAGCCGGCGATCATGCTGCTTGGCCTCGGAATCGCGGCGGCACTGGCGTCGCGCGCCCTCCGCCTGAACCCGATCGTCGGCTATCTCGGCCTCGGACTGGGGCTGGCGAGCCTCGGCATGGCGCAGGATTTCAGCGGACCGGTGGTCGCGGCCATGGCCGAGGCGGGGGTGATGTTCCTGCTGTTCAACCTCGGCCTGCATTTTTCGCTCGGACGCATCCGTGCCGAAGCAACCAATATTTTCGGCTTCGGCAGCCTGCAAATGCTGGTTGCAGGGGGGGCGTTTGCCGCGCTGTTCGTGGCCTTCGGGCTGCCGGTGATGTTTGCCGTGATTGCGGGCTTCGGCATGGGCCTGTCTTCCACCGCGGTCGTCATCGGATTGGTGCGCGAGCGCGGGCAGGAGGATTGCCCGGTGGGCCGTGCGGCGCAATCCATCCTGATCTTTCAGGACATCGCCGCAATTCTGCTGCTGGTAACGGCGGGGGCCGTGGCGAGCGGCGGAGCGCTGGCGCCCGCGCTGGGGCTTGCTGCGGCCAAGGCGCTCGCCGCCTTCGGGATTGCAGTGCTGTTTGCGCGCTATCTGACCGAGCCGTTGTTCGGCCTGATCGCCCGCGCGGGCACCACTGAAGTCTACACGGCCACCGCCCTGTTCATCGCGCTTGCGGCGGGATGGGCAACGGGGCTGGCGGGCCTGTCGCTGACGCTGGGCGCGTTTCTGGGTGGGATGGCGGTGGCGGATTCGCGCTACCGCATCCTGGTGCAGACCGAGATCGACGCCTTCCGCGGACTGTTCCTGAGTTTCTTCTTCATCTCCGTTGGACTGTCGATCGATCCGGCGCTGCTGGTCGCTGATTGGGCGCTGGTGGTGGGGGTGACGGTGGGGATGATCGTGCTCAAATGCGCGTTCAACGTCGGTGCTGCGCTGCTCAACCGCTGGTCGGTGCCGGGCTCGATCCAGCTGGGCTTCCTGCTCGGGCAGGGGAGCGAGTTCACGCTGGTGCTGCTCGCTCTGCCCGCCGTTGCCGGGCTGGCCGAACCACGACTGGTCTCAGCCATGGTCACGGCCATCGCGATCAGCCTTGCAGTGACGCCCTTTGTCTCGAACATCGGTCGCAAACTGGCGGGACGACTGCGGCAGGGCCCGCCCGATACCAAGCTGGCGGGGGATGATGCGCCGGTGCTCATCATCGGCATGTCGTCGGCGGGTCGTGCCGTGGCCGATGCGCTGGCATTCAACGATATCGCCTATCTCGCGGTCGATGCCGATCACGACCGCTTCCAGATGGCGCTGGCCGACGGCTACCACGTCCACAGCGCCAATCCCGCGGATCCGCGGAGCTGGGACGCGATCGGGATCGACCGGCGCAAGGTGTTGGTGGTTGCAACCGGCTTGACCGACGTCTCGCGCGAGCTGACGCCGCTGGTCGAACAGCGGATGCCCGGGGTCGCGCGGATTATCGCCGTGCCGGGGCCGGAGGAGGCGAGCGACATGGCTGCACTCGGCATGGTGCCGGTCGACATGAGCATGAGCGCCGGGGGCGAGCGACTGACCGAGCTGGTTTTCGCTGCCTTGGGCCGAGAGCGGGCATTGCCCGTCCCCAGCCTCGCGCATGACGAACCAAGTGCGCTGAAATCCGCTGCCTAGAGATTGGCGCTCGACCAGTGCCCCTCTTCCTATCCCCACAGGAAAGGAGGGTGGGCACGCGAAGCGCCGCAGCCTCTACTTGTTCAGGCGTTCGCGGATTTCTTTGCCGGCCTTGAAATAGGGAACCCGCTTGGAAGGCACATCCACGGTTTCACCAGTGCGCGGGTTGCGCCCGTTTCTGGCCTCGCGCTCGCGCGTCGAGAACGCGCCGAAACCGCGCAGCTCGATCCGGCCGCCTTCGGCCAGGCGCTGTGCGATTTCATCGAAAAAGATGTCCACCACCTGCTCGATTTCGTCGGCACGCAGGTCGGGATTGTCCTTGTGCAATTCTTGCAGCAATTCGGATCTGATCATGGCGATCTCCCGGCGCCCATGAACGGTCAAGCCGTCATATCACGCCGCCAATGCGGGTTGCCCCGTCGTTTTCCTCAACTCGCCTCCGACCCGTGAGGCGGCCCCCTTTAATCCCAGCCATGCACCAGATGCAACCCGATGGCGGGAACAATGAACAGGCTGTCAGAATCCGGTGCGGTCTGCAACCTGCATTAATGTCAGTAAGCCAATGCCTAGGAGATGACAGCGAGATCCGCCGGATCGAGGCCGAGACGGATCATGCGGTCGCGGATTTCGGGCCATTCCTCGCGCAGAAAGGCCTCGCGCTCGGCCGCACGCAACCGCTCTGCCGCGCCGCGCACGACATACATGCCGACGCCGCGCTGCACTTCGACGAGGCCATCATTCTGGAACTGCTGATAGGCTTTTGCCACGGTCAGGGGATTGGCCCCCTGCTCGGCGGCGAGTGCCCGCACCGATGGCAGCATCGCGCCTTCCGGATAGGCCCCATCAATGATCGCCGCCGCGATCTGGTCGCGCAGCTTCAGATAGACCGGCCTGTTCGAAGTGGGGCGGTTGGCGTTCATGGTGATCGGCTGTCCCTAGCGAGGTGCATCAGTGCCATAATACAGCCATTCGGTCAAGGCGGGGGGTTATCCGGTTGCGCACGCAACAAAAGCTTCACATGACCGATTGAGGCGTTAGTTTGCCTCGCCATGGGATTGCGCCTCGGGATGGCGCGCACAAGGGATATTTGCTTACATGGCAACGCAAGAGCTTCCGCACGGGGACAGCGCCGGGACTTTCCTCGGCCACCCCAAGGGTCTGTTTGTTCT